>JAGOQV010000042.1 GCA_018063145.1 Alphaproteobacteria bacterium | reverse complement strand
GGTATCTTCTTTCTGTATCCCTTGGTTTTAAGCCATTTCTTAAGATTCTTCAACCTTTGTTTTAACTGACCCATCTGCAAAGTGAAGATGAAGAACCTGTTGGGGGCGAGTAGCGACCGCTTGGCTAACAATTTGTCCATTTTCTGTACGAACGACAGCGAAACCGCGATTCAGAGTATTCTTGAAAGACAAAACTTCTAGAAGCTTGCCCATATGGTCTATTTTCCGGCGATGTGGCTCAAACAACGTAGGAACCATCCGTTGCAAAGACTGAGTCTGAAAAGATAGAGCTTGTTTTGCGTTCTGGATCAGCTGGCGAGGGTGAACCAAACGCCCCCCTAAGCGCAAGACAGCCTGCTGATTTACCTCAATGCGACGTATCAAAGCGTGGCGCAACCGATCAGAGAGATGGTCAATTGTTTGAGTCTTGAGATCAAGCAAACGGAGTGGGTCTCCCAAGCGAGCAGACAAAGTTGCAACTCTTTGGTACTGCTCGCGTAAAAAACGAGTGATAGCTGCCCTCGCACGATGCGTATACTCATCAAGCTGAGCAAGAAGAAGCCACCGTTCAGGAACCGCCATTTCAGCGGCAGCCGTAGGGGTAGGAGCTCGCTGATCGGCAGCGAAATCAATCAAGGTGGTATCCGTTTCGTGACCCACTGCCGAGATGAGAGGAATGGAACAAGAAAACGCAGCCCGTACAACAACTTCCTCGTTGAAAGGCATAAGATCTTCGAGCGATCCACCACCCCTTGCCACAATGACAAGATCGGGACGGGGAGTAGGGCCGTTTTTAGGAAGATTTGAGAATCCATGAATAGCGTTTGATATTTCAAGCGCAGCCCCTTCTCCCTGAACTTTGACAGGCCAAACCAAAACATGACAGGGAAATCGGTCTTCAAGGCGATGAAGAATATCACGAATGACAGCTCCGGTTGGGGAGGTAACAACACCAATCACGCGTGGCAGAAAGGGCAATGGTTTTTTGTGCGCCTCATCAAACAATCCCTCGTTGGAGAGCCGCTTGCGGCGATCTTCCAACATCTTCAACAAAGCCCCTTCTCCGGCAAGCTCCATGTGTTCTACAATCATTTGATAATTGGAACGTGCGGGATAGGTTGTAATTTTTCCGGTACAAATGACCTCCATTCCCTCTTCAGGAACAAGCGAGAGACGCCCCAATGTCCCCCGCCAACAAATGATATTCAGAACGGATTCTGAATCTTTGATGTCAGAATAAAGGTGGCCAGAGGTATGAATTTTGACCTTGGACAACTCTCCACGAACGCGAATACGGCTATACCCCTCCTCAACCGTTTTTTTGAGAGAAAACGCCAATTCGGAGACGCTGAATTCAGGAATATTACTCTGGGTCATAGATCATTATGTATCAGAATAAGGTGGGTTTAGAAAGTTGGCAAAATATGCTAGATTGCCTTTTATGACTCGCTCGTTCCTTTCCCATCACTTGATGGACGAAACATCTTCGGTTACAGCTCTTTTAGACTATCTCGATTGGGATGAGGCCCGAAGTGGGAGAGTAATGGAGCTTGGCAAGGACTTGCTCGGAGCCATGCAAAGCCGGAAAACGGCCTCTGGAGACATTGAAACGTTCTTAGCCCATTACCCCTTGACCTCACCAGAAGGCCGCTCCCTCATGAGCTTATCTGAGGCATTGCTACGCATTCCCGATGCGGCCACAGCAGATGCCCTGATTTCTGAAAAACTATCAGTTTCAGAATGGAAAAATGGGAAAGGCAGCGGATTCTTTCTGCGAGCCAGTGAATGGGGACTAGCGCTAGCTCGCCAAACTCTGGGATCATTTTTAGGCCCTCTGGGACGACCTTTTGTTCGCAAAGGGGTTGAACAAACAGTTCGTCATATTGGACAACAGTTTGTCGTTGGAACGGATTTGCCAAATGCCTTTGCTACCGCGCAGCCTTTTGAGAAAAAAGGCTACCACTTTTCCTACGATATGCTAGGGGAAGGGGCACGAACGGCAGAAGATGCAGATCGTTACTTTGCAGCCTATAAAACCGCAATCAAAACAGTCGGCGCAAGAGCCAGATCGACAGGGAATATTTACGAACATTCCGGTATTTCTGTGAAGCTTTCAGCCCTCCACCCACGGTTCCATTGGACACAAGAAGATCGCTGCGGACCAATTTTGGAAGCCCGCTTAGCTGAACTTTGCACGCTAGCCAAATCTTTCAACCTGCCTTTGACCGTTGACGCAGAAGAAGCTGACAAGTACGAAATATTGCTGAACGTAGTTGAATCTGTAAGCAAAATGCCGAGCCTTTCAGGGTGGAACGGATTAGGCCTTGCCATTCAAGCCTACGACAAGAGGTGCTTCTATTTGATTGATGACCTACGCAGCATGGCTCAACGTCACGGACGGAGGTTGCGGGTGCGTCTAGTCAAAGGGGCGTATTGGGATAGCGAAATAAAAAAAGCCCAGATGGCAGGATTAAGTGGATTTCCGGTCTACACAATCAAAGCCCACACCGATCTATCCTATTTAGCCTGTGCGCAAAAACTTCTGGCAAGCCCCGAGGCATTTTATCCGATGTGGGCAACGCATAACGCCCAAACCGTAGCCTCTTTGCTAGACCTGCTTGGCCCCCGCACAAGTGGATTTGAGTTTCAACGTCTCTACGGTATGGGGACGGCTCTTGGCGAGATATTGCGCGAAGAAAAAAACCTTCCTGTCACCATTTACGCACCAGTCGGAGGATATCAGGACCTATTGCCGTATCTGGTACGACGGATGCTTGAAAATGGCGCAAACAGTTCGTTTGTCAACAAACTGCGGGACCCCTCTCTTGCTATGGAGGAAATCATTGCCGATCCGGTGCGCATTGTCCGTGCACGGGGAGGAAGAGAAAATCCTCACATCACGCTGCCTCCTCTGTTGTACGGAACAAGCCGCCGCAATTCGATAGGAGTTGATCTATCTTCATCACTGGTACGGGACCGCTTTTTATCCGAGCGGCCTAAAGAAATTGCAACAGCTTCCATCACAAGAACTTCAGTAAACGAAGCTTTTCTTTTAGCCAAAGAAGGGTTTCGGGAATGGAATGCTCTACCCGCCGGTTGTAGGGCAACCCTTCTTGATAAAATAGCAGATCGCTTCGAGGCAGAAACAGGTCGGTTGCTCTTTTTGCTGCAAACCGAGGGTAAAAAAACTTTGCTTGATGCCATCGCCGAGATCCGTGAAACTGTTGATTTCTGCCGTTATTACGCAGCAGAGGGAGAAAAAGTTTTCGGAGAGGCTGTGCTTCTCCCCAGTCCGACCGGAGAAGAAAACCGCCTGCACCTCAGCGGGCGCGGGGTATTTGTCTGCATTTCTCCATGGAACTTCCCACTCGCTATTTTCACCGGACAAGTTATGGCAGCTTTAATGGCTGGAAATACAGTGATCGCCAAACCGGCCGAACAAACTCCGCAAATCGCCCTTGAGGCCTTGCGTATTATGCGCAGCAGCGGACTCCCAGCAGGTGCTTGTCAGGTCCTTGTTGGAGATGGGCACCTCGGAGCCGAAATTGTGGCACATAAAAACGTGGCAGGCGTGGCCTTTACCGGATCAACCGAAGTAGCACGTTTCATTAACCGCTCACTTGCAGCCAAAGATGGCCCAATCGTCCCTTTGATTGCCGAAACAGGTGGACAAAATGCCATGCTGGTTGATTCTTCTGCCCTATTGGAGCAGGTCGTTGATGACGTGTTACTGAGTGCCTTTGGCTCGGCTGGACAACGGTGTTCAGCTCTAAGAGTCTTGTATGTACAAGAAGATATTGCACCCCGTTTCACTGAATTATTGCGCGGAGCAATGCAGGAACTGCGGGTTGGCTCTCCCCTCGATTCTGCAACCGATATTGGACCAGTGATTGATGAAGACTCCTTGACGACTCTTCAGGCGCATAAAACCTATCTGGAAGGATTCGCCAAGAAGATTGGGGAAACTCCGCTGCCCAAAGAATGCGAGGGGACTTATTTCGCGCCAATTGCCTATGAAATTGATCATATTTCACGTCTTTCGCGGGAAGTCTTCGGCCCAATTCTCCATGTAATCCGCTATAAAACCGCGGATCGAGGGACTGTCCTTGAGTCAATCAATGGAAGTGGATACGGCCTAACTTTTGGGCTCCATTCACGTCTTGAAGCAAGTTTCGAAACGACCGCGCAAGAGGTACAAGCCGGAAATATTTATATCAACCGCAGCATGATCGGGGCGGTGGTAGGAGTTCAACCTTTCGGTGGACAGGGTCTGTCAGGAACAGGCCCCAAAGCAGGTGGTCCTTATTATTTACACCGATTCGCGACCGAAAAAACCATCACGCAAAACACCACTGCAACTGGCGGAAATCTTGACCTGATGGCGAAAGAAGAAGGGTAAGAAACACCCTTCTATCCCCAATCCCTTGCCTTGACCCTTAATGCGTGCAATCAGATGCTAATTTCTCGCACTGGACTACAGGTTGGAATTCCACTTTTCTGTTCTGGAAGAGGGGCAGTTTTTTCCCGTTCGATGCGCCGCGCAGCATACCCAAACCAAATCTGGCACGCACCAATATCGTTCCGAGTAAGCTCTGTTCCCTTTGGCGTTCCAGTTTTATTTGCATCATCATAAACCCTGCTTTTTTTGAGCATCGTTAACAGGGCTAATTCGTTCCCAAGAGTTCTTGATGAAACTTCACGCAACACATGAAAAACAGATTTGGGAGGCGCCTCAACTCCCAGTGGTAGATTCCTTAGGCCGGCCGACAGGGCTGTAACCGCGCAACCTGCTATTTCTTTGGCTACATCTTCATTGGATCTGAGGTCTTCTTCTTGAGCCGAAACCACCCCACTATTCATCGCCACAGCAAAAGCCAAAACAGCCGCACTTTTTCCAATCATTTCACAACACTCCATTAGCCTAAAAATGAACTTTGGCTTATCTTTACGACAAATTATTAATTTATGTCAATATAAATTTAGCCGTTGGTCAAAGACCATTCGGGGCCAGCGGGTGTTTTAAGATCAAGCTGGTGATCCAGCGCAATGCCCTGAACAGGTTTCTCGGCCTGTTCTTGAACAACAAAACGAAATTCATCGGCCAGCGGACTCCGCCCGACCTCAAAATGACGTTTAGGAGTTGAAGGCGTTTCCTCTTCCGAAGAAGCCGTGAATCCGTTTCTTTCAAGAAAGTTTGAAAAATCTGCCAGAGGCTCGGTCAAGTCGCGAAGCCCAACACTCGGAGAAGTTTGCCCCCCAACTTCAGCAGAAGAGACTATCGGCGATATTCCAGAAGGGGGCGCAGAAGAAGCAGGTTTTTCAGCCCCGTCATATTTGGCCTCTTCTTCGTAATCCCGATCATCTTCCTCTGCCTCTTTTTCTTTGCGCAGCTGCTCGTTTTTCTGGTCCGTTTTCTGTTTTTTCGGCTTGTCCCCTTTTCCCTTCGTGGGCATCATCGCCATAATTGGCGCAAAACCTCCCTCAGGCGCGAGATCGCGGAAATGGCCCGCTTGAGAAAATCCCATTTTCTCAAGAC
The DNA here is from genome assembly GCA_018063145.1 of Alphaproteobacteria bacterium. Taxonomy (GTDB): domain Bacteria; phylum Pseudomonadota; class Alphaproteobacteria; order Micavibrionales; family Micavibrionaceae; genus UBA1573. The sequence goes on along the minus strand of JAGOQV010000042.1, from coordinate 8,645 downwards.
GTTCTTTCAAACGATCTTCCAAACGGCGAATTAAATGAGGATCAGCAATATCGTGAGATTCAATTTCACGATTTCGAATTCCAATCTCCCCCATGAACAATTTTTTGCCAAGATCCGTTTCGGTGGCCATTCCAGACCCCCCGGGGACCAAGCGGCTGAACGGAGCAATCACCAACAAAAGAAGCTTTTTCCAGACAGAGTCTTGTTTTTCTTCCTCTGAAGCCTCTTTCTCAAAGCGCAAAACCTGTGCCAAGCGGACACGGTAGTTTTTCAACCCCTTTGGTTGTTTTCCGTCTCCGCTCCCGCCGCCTTGTTCATCGTCGTCCTCGTCATCGTCTTCCTCATCAGGATCAAGCACTTCTTTGAGGGGCTGCCCGGGGGTAAAACTGGCCCAATCCTTCAAAGACAAATCGTCCGAAGGCGCAACAGGTTGATCTTTCTTTTCAATATCAGACATCATCTTGCCAGTCTAAAACCATTTCAGTTCGAGTGCAAATATTCATAGAGTAGGCCATCACGAACGCCAGCAGTTGAAACCACCATATCCCGTACCCCCAAGGCCATAACGGCCGTTTCAAGCACCAGAGCCGAGATTCCCATTAAATCGGCTCGCCGCTCTTCCATCCCATAAAGCCGAACAATTTCAGCGGGAGAAAGGTTTTGCAGTTTCCGGCAAAACAATATCAGATCGGGGGAATCAATGCGGTATCCTTGTAACGGCCTATCCTCTTCTCCGCTTTCTTGTTTATGAGCCTTGGCCAAAGCTCGCCAATCCCCACCGATGCCATAAAGAGAAGACGGAGATCCTACCTGTGTTCTCGATTCCACAAAGGCCTTGTGCATAATTCCCCGCGCTGCCGAACCCAAAGTCCGAGCGCGAAACACACCAAAAGGGAAACTTATCGTATTCCCCACCTGACCCGCTTCAATCACCGCAAATTCTAGGCTTCCCCCTCCAAAATCTGCCACGACCCCCGCAGCGTGAGGATCAAGAGACAAAACACCTTTGGCTGCATAACGGGCTTCCTCGTCTCCACTAATGATCCGAATCTCAAGACCTGTTTCCTCTTGAACCGCCTTGAGGAAAGAAGAACCATCTTCAGCATCTCTTAAAGCAGCCGTCCCAACGACCGAACAAGCCGTTACCCCTTCGCTTGCCATTTTTTCTTTATACGCTTTCAGGGTTTTCCTAGCCAACTCCACGCCCTCGGGACTAAGCCGTCCCGTAGTTGATAAGTCACGGCCAAGGGCGCAAAAAACTTTCTCATTGATTAACTCAATCGCAGGGACATGAGAAACATCGAAAACCACGCGCCGAACAGAGTTCGACCCAATATCAACCACGCCGAACGACCCTCTTTTTTTAGAAGTCTTTTTTTCCACAAACAACTACCCTATTTCTCGTTCATTGAATTGCGCGCCGTCTTCAGAATTGGCTTCATTAAATATTCCATCACGGTTTTGTGGCCAGTTAGAACATCAACTGTCGCAACCATCCCCGGGATAATCGGGAGATCTTCACCGTTTCTCCGCAGTTTATTTTCTTTTGTCCGAACTCGAACCCGATAAAAGCTTTCACCCTTCTCGTTTTTGATTGTATCTGCAGAAATATCGACCACCTCGGCTTTAAGCCCTCCATAAATTGTGAAGTCATAGGCCGTAATCTTAACCATCGCTGGCAAATCAGGGCGCAGACGGCCAATATCCGCCGGACGAATTTTAACTTCAACCAGCAAATTATCATCGACCGGCACGATCTCTACAATCGGATCCCCCGCCTTGACCACGCCTCCAACCGTATTGATCTTAAAGTCTTTAATGGTCCCGTTGACCGGAGATTTTATTTCTGTGCGATCCTTTTTATCTTCCAACGCGCCCAAAGTCTGCTTGACCATATTCATTTCAGCCGTTTTAGCCGCTAACTCTGTTTGAGCCTGAGCCACTCCCGTTTTCCTGAGCTCAGAAATGCGGGCTTCTGCTTCAGAAATAGCCGACTTAGCCCTTGGAATTGCTTCGGTCACGCTATTAAGTTCCGTTTGTTTTTCGCGCAACGCCCGCTCTAACTGAATAAGCTCTACCTTCGGAGCGGAACCCTTTGCGACCAAGGGCTCAATCATTCGTTTTTCTTCCTGAGACAGACGGATAATGGCACGCAAATCCGATGCCTTCGTCGTCATCTCAACGATTTCCTGTTTACGCTGTGCCAGTTGCTGTTCAAGAACCATTGTTTGGCCCTGAAGTTTTTCACGATTGGTACGAAAGGCATTGAGTTCTTCTGTAACACTTTGCGGAGCCTTTTGCGTTACGTCATCGGGAAACTCAACACTCGCTTTGCCTTCTACCTCGGCTTGCAGCCGAATGGTCGAGGCCAGAAGCCCTAAATAGCGAGACTCGTTTGCTCCCAAATCAGAGTTCGCCCCCACATCCCGCAAACGCATAATCACGTCTCCGGCTTTAACCTGATCTCCTTCCTTGAATAGAAACTGGTCAACAATTCCACCTTCAAGATTTTGAATGACCTGCACTTCACCCGCTGGAATAACTTGTCCTTCTCCCCGCGCCGTTTCATCTAGCGTGGCAAAACTGGCCCACAAAACAAAAACAATAAAAAAGAGGGAAATAACCATCAACAAAATATGCCGATGGAGAGGCAACTCGTCATCTGCCATAAAATATCGCTGCGCGTAGGCATCCAGTTTATCAGCCCTTTGTTTCAGCCAATTCTGTTGGATTTTATCCCAATCCCCCTCGCGATTGATATTCAGCTCATCCCCCACCGCCTTTTCAGGTTGCAAGGAAGGGGATTTTTTGGATATAGGTTTGGAAGATGGAGACATGATACAATTCTTCTTTCCAAAAATTAGGCCGTCCGGCCCCCGAATTCGCGGCTTTGCAGCCGGCGAATAATCTCATCACGCGGACCAAAAGCAATAATTTGTCCTCGGTCCATCAAGATCAATTTATCAACCAGATCAAGCATACCGCCTTTGTGCGTAATCAAAATCGTGGTTTTCCCTTGCGACAAAACTTTGAGGTGAGCACGCAACTTGTTTTCAGATGTTGGGTCCATTGAAGCTGTTGGTTCATCCATCACCAAGACCGGAGGATCATAAAGCAAAGATCGCGCAATCGCGACTGCCTGACGTTGACCACCGGAAAGGGCTTCCCCACGCTCTCCCACTTGAGTATCAAGCCCCTTTTCTGAATCGCGGAGAAACTCCATTACGCCAGATAGCTCTGCCGCCCGCAAAACCGCACGATCCGGAGCAGTTTCATGCCCCATGGTAATATTCTCCCGCACCGATCCATAAAAAAGATTCGGGCTTTGTTGAACCGCTCCCACGCTACGCCGTAAATCCCCCGGGTCAATTTGACGAACGTCCGTTCCATCAAGAAGAACAGCACCAGATTCAGGTTGATACAAGTTAATCAGAAGACGAGCCAAGGTCGTCTTGCCTGACCCAACCGCTCCGATCACGCCGATATGCTCCCCGGGTTCAATGGCAAAACTAAGCCCCTTTAACGCCGGATGAGTCTGCCCGGGATATTTGAAAACCACATCACGAAATTCGATCCGGCCCTGTGTACGAGGCATAGAGATGAAATGCTTGTCTTGAGGACGCTCCACAGGTTTTCTCATCAGATCTTCAAGCTGCTTGAGAGCTTGAAAACTTTGATTAAACCGTGTCAGCAACCCCGCAACTTGCGACAGAGGGCCCAAGGCACGCCCAACCAAAATCACAGACCCAATCAAGGCCCCTTGAGTGAGCATGGCCTCAGAAATCATATAAACCCCGCCAATAACCATGAACACGCTGGTGATTTGCTGAACAAACATGGAAATATTAACGGCAAGAGAAGCAACTTTTTTAGAACGAACCGATGTGCGTGATCCCTTTTCTGTCAGCTCTTCCCATCGTCTTTGAACATGGCCTTCTGCGGCTTGCGTTTTGATCGTCTCAAGGCCCGTAATCGTTTCAAACAACAAGGCATTCTTCAAAGCGTTCTCATGCATGGATTCACGCATGATTTTTTCCATCGGTTTTTGTAGAACCCATCCGCACAACGCAACAATCGGAATAGCTACCAAGGGGATCAAGGCAAGTGGTCCAGCAATCACCGCAATAATCACAATAAAAAAGAGTGCAAAAGGAAGATCTACCAAAGCCGTCATAGTTGCCGAGGTAAAGAAATCCCTGATCGTTTCAAACTCGCGCATATTGCTAGCCAGAACGCCAGCACTGGCCGGACGAGCTGCGAGAGTCATTCCCAACATTTGTTCAAACAGCTTAGAAGAGATTTTTACATCCGCCTTGCGACCAGCAATATCCAGAAAATAGGAACGCATATTCTTAATCACAAAATCGAACACGTAAACGACAAGCGCACCAATTGAGAGAACCCAAAGCGTCTCAAACGCACTATTGGGAACCACGCGATCGTAAACATTCATGATATAAAGCGTACTCGCCAAGGCAAAACAGTTAATCATCACTGTGGCCAGAATGACTTCGCGATAAATACTCCAGTTCTCCTTAAGCGTACCCCAAAACCAGTCTCGAGCCGTATCAATTGTTGCAGGTCCAGCCCGATCATCTGCCCGCGCCACAGGGCGCACGTAAAACGCATACCCCGTATAAAGATTGCGAAGTTCAGCGAGAGAAATTTTCTGCCTCTCCTCTGGATTTTCAGGAAATTGAAGACTGAACATCGTCTGGTCATGAATTTTAGCATCACGACCTGCTATCTTTTGGGGAAGATGACGGTCAGGAAAAGTAACCTCCCACAAAATGCACGCAGCCTTATGTTCCAGAACCAAAATACACGGCAAAGTTGGAGAAATAGCGAGCCCCTCAAGAGACCTTTCAACCAATTTGGCATTCATATCCGCCCGTGAAGCAGCCCGTTCAAATAAAGCTGGAGTAATACCAGTTGCAGGAATGGGGAGTCCGGCTGTCAACGAATTTTCACTAGTCCTGCGGCCATAGTGACCCGCAAGCAAGCGAAGAGTTTCAACCAACGGAGACCGAATAGCCACGCGATCTGCTTCCAGCGGCCAGCTATCTGGATTAACCTCTGGAGTAGGGGCAAGATGATGCGTTGACTCTTGCGAGTAGGAAGACGCCGCCGAGGGCTCGGTGGCGTCTGGTTTCATTTGATCCGCCATAAAAAATCCTAGCTTTTATCAGCAGGGTTAACTTCTTTTGGGTAGGCAATTTCAAGAGACGGGAGCAAGACACCTTTAAGTGCGAGCAGACGATATGTTGCAAAGACGTCAAGGTAGCCATTGTTGATGGCATTGCTCCGCGAAACAAACCATTCGTTTTGAGAATCGAGAACATCAAGCAGAGTCCGACGATCTAAGTTAAACTGGTCTTTATAAGCCTGAACAACCATCGCATTGGCATCGGCCTGCTTGCGGAACTCCATCGCCTTGGTCGCTGCTGCCGTCATGTTCGCCCACGTTTGGCGCACATCGTTTTCAATCGAGCGTGCAACATCGTTCCGTTCATTTTTAGCTTGGGCATGACGATAAACAAACTCCCTCGTCCGCGCTTTGTCCCCGCCACCACGATACAAATTCCAGTTTGCAACAACCTTGGCAGAAGCCTCCGACGTATCTCCTTCAACCCCGTCCTGATTGAGGCCAGATGTTCCATTAAGCTGGAAATCGACCTTTGGATACAGCGTAGAAGCGGACCCTTTTGATTCAGCCTCTGCAACATTGACATCCGCTTCTTTAATATCAAGAGTTGGACTGTGAGTGAGGGCTTGTTTGACTTCGTCCTCCACCGTTGCTTCTAAGAACTGCTTAGGAGCTGTTGGAATTTGTAGATCAGGCTGGGCTTTGTCGCCAACGCGACGACGAAAAGAGGCTTCTGCAGTTTGCAATGCCTGCAAAACAGCTGCCTCTTGAGTTCTTGCCGAAGCCAACCGTGCTTTGGTCTGCTCAACATCAGCCCCCGTTGAACGCCCTGCCTGCTCCCCATCAGAAATCTGACCAAGAATTTGCTCGTGTTGATGAACATTCTCAACTGAAATTGCGTAAAGCTCACGCTGACGCAGAACATCAAGATACGCTTCGACAATATCTAAACCATAAAACTCAGCGTGTTCCCGTACACGGTGTGCCGCCGAGCGCACACGATGAACTTGCCGCTTGTTTTCATACTTGGTGGAAAATCCATCAAAGAGCATTTGGGTCAAGGTCAAACTCCCTTGAGCTCCCCACAAGTCAGAATGGCCGTCTGCGGCATCATCTGGATTACTGTGAATAGACTCATAGCCAGTATTGGCACTCAAATCAACCGAAGGCATCCACAAAGCCTTAGCTTGTTTCAACTCCTCATCCGTAGCACGGCGATTATTTTCAACCGCTTCAGTCCCTGGATTGGTCAAGACACCAACCGCAACAGCATCACGCAAAGTAACAATCCGAGCTACAGCAGCTGGATCCGCGGGAGACGATGGAGAAGCCTCCCTGACCGCATTTGTTTCAGGACTGGTGGCGGAAAGAACGGGTTCAGGTGGCTTTGGAGCCGGAACAGGAGCCGTCTTGGGTTCAGGCAAATCTAAGAATGTATCCAACGGATCGGCAGAAGCTTTCCCCGTTGGCACAGGAAGCTTGTCTTCTGCCACAACAGGTTCACTTACTGGAGGAGCTGTTTCAGGGGAGACCTCTGGAGCCGCAGGAGCAGAAAGAGAGGCGGGTGCTGTTGGTGCAGAAACCACAGCTTCCTCTTTTGGAGGAGTTGTCGCCTTTTCCATCATCTGACCTTCAACAGCCTGAGCTTCTTGGGCCAACGCCGCACCAGAGACGGATGCCAGCAATGCAGCTGCGCACACCATCAATACCCGATTGCCAGAGTTCTTCATTTATAGTTCCTCTTGATCTATCCGCTCAAAAAAGCCACAGGCCAAAAATTTGGCCTATACCTAAACCTATTCTTTATGATCTTTTTTTCTTTTCTACGCAAGCTTTGCCAAAGAAAAAGGCCAAAAAATCCTTTTTGGCCTTTTTAATTATATAAAATAAATACAGGGTCAAACCTGCGTTTGTTGTTGTTGAGTGAGTTGAACAACATCTTCAACATGAGCAACACTTGCCACACCGTGAAGAACAGCAACGTCGTAGGAATTAAACCCAGAACCTGCCCCATCTGGGTCAACACTAATGATCGTATTGCCCCCTTCTGAACGAGCATAAACAAAGTCTGCAATCGCCGAAGCCAGCTCATCATAGTTTTGAACCAAATTAGAGAGGTCCAAAACATCACCCTCTCCCGGGTCAAACCCATGAATAGCCACCACCGACTGGCCTTGAGCCACAGAGACATGAACACGATCTTCAACTCCGGAAGACAATGTTACAGAAGACCCGCTCGTAACCGTAACCTCGTTATACACCGTCAAGGTTTGGCTTTGAGTCTGGCTCTGCGAGTAGCTTTCATTGACAAAAGTGACGCCAATTGTATCGCTTGTATAAGCCAGATTGTTATCAAAGTCCCTCTCTTCTCCCGAAAGGTTCCGCTCTTCTGAAACAGCCGTAACCGTCAAGACAAGATTGCCACTATATCCAGACGGGGCATTAATCTTAAGGCCAGAAAGCTGGGATGGAGCGAGAACCCAAACCCCATGCGCAGAATCATAAGATCCGGCACTCAGAGTTAGAGTAGACGGAACACCTTCAATCCGAACTTCTTTAATAACTTCCGATCCATCCACGTCCCGTAGAGAAACAGAAATCGGCAGCACGACAGAAGTAACGCCAATGGCAACCGCATCATCAACATAAAGATTTGGTGCATCTGCCACAGCATCCGTCACTACTTTGAAAGATGCCGAAGATTGCGCAGTCAAGCCAGAATCTGGATCATAAACCGAAGCCGTCGCTGTCAGAAGACCCAGCATATCTACATCACTATTGCTTGGCGGAAACACAGCGGGGCCTCTAACAAGGCTTTGTCCTGCCGCAAGCGTAATCGTCCAAACTCCTGTCGAGGAATTATAAGATCCACCACTCAACGCTGTATCAACATACCAGCCGGGTTTGATGCCAGAAACAGAAACTGTCAAGACTTCATCCCCATCTCCACCCCGCGCACTCGAGGTCATCACCAACTGAACGCCCCGATCTTCATAAACACAAACATCTTGAACATTCAAATTAGGCGTTTGTGGAGGAACGATCCGATCCTGTACCGTTAAACTAAGATTTGCTGTCGCAGAATCTCCATCACGATCAAGAATTTTATAGGCAAAGACATCGGTCCCACCAGCAGATGGTGTAGAAACATCGTACGAATAACTTCCATCCGACCCAATCGTCAGAACTCCGTAAGCCCCCGTTACATTAATGTTTCCAGAAACTGGAACGGCATAAGTTACCCCAGCAAACGTAACAGATTTTACAGTGTACCCGGGAGAATCCGCTCCGACTGTATCATTCACAGTGACGTTTCCGGTGACAACATCTTGGCTAGAAAGAACTGTTCTCGTATCATTCACCGCGATCGGGGCATCATCCTTGACGCTCACCGTGATCGTCCCACTCGCCGCATCCCCATCGCTGTCCGTGGCTTTGAACCCGAACCCAAGCGTAATCACGTCATTGGCATTGCTGCCATCCGCATGATCCAGTTGAT
>JAGOQV010000041.1 GCA_018063145.1 Alphaproteobacteria bacterium | reverse complement strand
AGATGTTACCATCGTTTCTTTTTCGGTTATGGTCGGGAAGGCTTTGGAAGCTGCGAAAGTACTGGCGGAGGAAGGTGTTGACGCCGAGGTTATAAACCTACGAACTATCCGGCCTTTGGATCGCTGGACTATTCTTGAGAGCGTGAAGAAAACCAATCGCATTGTGAGCGTTGAGGAGGGGTGGCCTTTCGCAGGGATAGGGTCTGAGATTGCAGCTCTTGTGAACGAAGAAGCCTTTGATTATCTGGATGCGCCCGTAACCCGTGTTTGCGCAGCAGATGTTCCCATGCCTTATGCAACCAATCTTGAAAAATTGGCAACTCCGCAGGTGGAAGACATTACTAGGGCGGTTAAAAAAGTTTGTTATAGATGAACGGAATAGCGGAGAAGTAAAAAATGTCTGTAAATGTATTGATGCCAGCCCTATCTCCTACGATGACCGAAGGCACATTGGCCAAATGGCTCAAAAAAGAAGGGGATATGGTGAAGTCTGGCGATGTGATCGCTGAAATTGAAACCGATAAGGCAACGATGGAGGTCGAGTCAGCTGATGAAGGCAAGCTTGGTAAAATTCTAATTCAGGCGGGAACTTCTGGTGTTGCCGTCAATACCCCGATTGCTATTTTGTTGGAGGAGGGAGAGGAATCTGTTGCGATTAAATCCGCCCCTCCGGTCAATACAAATCCGGAACCTCCTTTGTCTTCTCCTCCTGCTTCCGCGCCACAAAAAATAGTTCCGGTTGCCGAAGGGGAAAGGGTTTTTGCTACACCTCTGGCGCGGCGCATAGCTCAGCAAAAAGGGGTGGATTTGAAATTAGTCAAGGGGTCTGGTCCCCATGGGCGCATTGTAAAACAGGATTTAGAAACCATCCCTGAAAAACAAACCGCTGCGAAACCCGCACCTCTTTCTTCCGGACCAAATGCAAAGTCTCTCGCGGATGCTTACGGCATGACTTACAAAGAATTGCCGAACAACAACATCAAAAAAGTTGTGGCGCGGCGATTGCTGGAATCCAAACAATCCGTCCCTCATTTCTATTTGTCAGTTGATTGTAATCTGACTAGTTTGCTTGCCGCACGTGCGGCTTTGAACGAGCAGGGGAAAGGTGCGTATAAACTTTCTGTGAATGATTTTGTCATCAAAGCTGTGGCTGTGGCTTTGAAAGCCTATCCCGCGGCAAATACAGCATGGACAGATGAGGCTGTTTTGCAATTTGACCATGCCGATATCTCTGTGGCTGTGGCAACGCCTAATGGTTTGATTACTCCGATCATCAAGGCAGCGGAAACCAAGGGGCTTGCCCAGATTTCATCCGAAATGAAGGACCTTGCCGGAAGGGCGCGGGAAGGAAAACTGAAGCCCGAAGAGTTTCAGGGTGGAACTTTTTCTATCTCGAATCTGGGGATGTTTGGCGTAACCAATTTTCAAGCAATCATCAACCCGCCGCAAGCCTGCATTTTGGCGGTCGGGGCTGGTATTGAAAAGCCTGTCGTGCAAGGTGGGAAAATCGAAGTGGCAACGGTTATGACGGTCACTCTTTCGGTAGATCATCGCGCCGTAGATGGGGCAGTTGGGGCTGAATTTCTTCAGTTCTTCAAGCAATATATCGAAAACCCTGTTTTCATGTTGGTGTAGAAAATGCGTGAAGCATGGATTGAATGGAAGAGATTCAAAAGCGGCAACCAGACGGTTGATGCACGCGTGATTCATCCGCATAGTGAATCAGGGGATCTTATCTTGTTTTGCCCGGGTTTTCCCGGGGGTGGGGCAACGATTTATGAGCAAGCTCATGCCGATCAGGTGCGAGAAGAGGATTATACCCAGATTATCTTGCGGCATAACGGGACTGTTCTGGATGGGCCCCATTCTGACTTTATCCTCAATACCGAGCAATATCCTAAGGCCACAACGCATCATCACGACGGATGGATTGGAGGAAGGCATTCTTCTATTGCCGAGTGGCTTGTTGAGCCTCAGGTGGTTCTTGAAGATGTTGGTTTTGCTTATTCCAATATTTATATCTTTGGCCATTCTTTTGGAGCGGTGGCTCTCTTGAACAGTCTTGCGAATTTGCACGAGGGGGGGCATCACATTCTGGAGAGGATTAGAGCGTGTGCTCTCTTGGCTCCGGCGTTAGGGACCCTTCATGGAAGTGATGAAGAAAATATTATGCGGATTTGGCATGAGGATTTTCTAGCATCTCCTGCCATTACTGAAAAAATTGGCTTGAGTGACGACCCCGCTTCTTTTCAAATGGCCATGAAAAATATTTATAGATTTCTTCCTCAGAGAGTAGCCGCTTTGCCCGGATCTATCCGGTTTAACTTTCTTCACATTGCCAAAGATGAATACATTCGTGAAAGCGATGTAAGAAGTTTTGCTGAAGCCTGTAATCGGGGCGAAGTGGTAATTGATAACATTGATCGCCCCCACAGAGGGCGCGGAGTAGTCGATGCTCACGATATGCCTGATTATCCGACTGAACTTTTATTGCAGCTAATAGAAATTTCCGGTGGCTTGACCGATGTAACCAAAAGAATGAAATAGAGAGTAGAGTATAAAATGTCTGATACGAATTTTGATGTGATTGTCATTGGTGGAGGTCCAGGGGGCTATGTGGCGGCCATTCGTGCTGCGCAGCTGGGGATGAAGGCCGCAGTGGTGGAAGCCAATCATCTTGGGGGTATCTGTCTCAACTGGGGATGTATCCCTACCAAAGCTCTTTTGAGGTCGGCAGAGGTTTATCATTTAATAAAGCACGCAGGCGATTATGGCTTGAAAGCTGAAGGTGTTTCCTTTGACCTTGCTAAAATTGTTGAACGCTCACGCGGGGTTTCGAAACAATTGGCGTCTGGTGTTGCTCATTTACTCAAGAAAAACAAGGTTACGGTTTTTGATGCCTATGGCCGCTTGAAGGGCAAAGGGCAGGTCGAGATTGAAAAGAAAGATAAAAGCAAAGAGGTCTTAACGGGCAAGCATATTATCCTTGCTACCGGAGCGCGGGCGCGAGTTCTTGCGGGGTTGGAGCCTGATGGAAAACTGGTTTGGACCTACCGTGAAGCTATGCTGCCTGATGTCATGCCAAAATCTTTGCTGGTGATTGGCTCTGGCGCAATCGGCATTGAGTTTGCCAGTTTTTATCGAACCCTCGGGGCAGAGGTCACGGTGGTGGAGGTCATGGACCGGATTATGCCTGTCGAAGATGAAGAAATCTCGGCTTTAGCACGCAAAGCGTTTGAAAAGCAGGGTATGAAAATCCTGACAGGGGCCAAAGTGGCCAAGCTTGAAAAGGGTGCGAATAGTGTAACTTGTCACGTTGAATCTGGCGGAAAAACAGAAAAAATAACAGTGGATCGTGTGATTGCGGCTGTCGGGATTGTGGCCAATATCGAAGATATTGGTTTGACAAATACCAAGGTAAAAACTGAAAAGGGGCAGATCGTCACGGGTAAATACTGCGAAACGGACGAGTCCGGAGTTTATGCGATTGGCGATGTGGCGGGAGCTCCGTGGCTGGCGCATAAAGCCTCGCATGAGGGGATCATTTGCATTGAAAAAATTGCAGGTCTGAAAGATGTGCATCCGCTTGATAGGTCAGGAATACCTGGCTGCACTTATGCTCATCCGCAAGTGGCTTCGATTGGCTTGACGGAAGCCAAAGCAAAAGAAGCTGGATTTGAAATCAAGGTTGGCCGTTTCCCCTTCGCAGGGAATGGGAAGGCGATTGCCCTTGGGGAAGCAGAAGGCTTGGTTAAAACAATTTTTGATGCAAAAACCGGAGCGTTACTCGGAGCGCATATGATCGGGGCAGAAGTCACCGAAATGATTCAGGGTTTTGCCATTGGGAAAGCGCTCGAAACGACTGAGGCAGAATTGATGCATACGGTCTTTCCTCACCCAACCTTATCGGAAATGATGCACGAATCAGTCCTCTCAGCCTATGGCAAGGCTGTGCATTTTTAGAAAAGGATGAAGAAAAGATGAAGTCACGACTAATTGTTTCTGCGCTCATTCGCGATGGAGACCTTTACTTGTTTATTCGTCAAAACAAAAAAGGTGGTGCTTATCCAGATTCTCTGCATCTGCCTGGCGGAGGTCTAGAAGAGGGGGAAGACCCAGCGCAAGGGATTTTGAGGGAAGTCGAAGAGGAAGTCGGAGCAAAAATTAAAAATCTCGAGAAAGTTGATTTTGATTGGGATGTTGTGACATACAAAGGAGAGCCAACTCTTTTGATTTTTCTTCGTTTTACAGCTGAACTTAGTGGAGGTTCTGTAAAGGCAGGGTCTGATGCTGCGGAAATTATTTGGCTAAAACAGGATGAAATATTAAATTTCTCTCATAATCCACCAAGCATACGTTTTCTTAAAAAACTTGGTTTGCTCTAATACATAAATCCCTCCTCTCAGCCTATGGCAAGGCTGTGCATTTTTAGAGCAGCTCCCCTGTCTCGCCGTTATAGGCGGGATAACGGATGCTCCCTTGGATTTTTTGACCGGAAAGAGTAGGAAGCTCGATTTGAATTGCGCGATTCCTTCTGAGCTCATCAAATCCGGAGATGTGCAAAATACTGATAGGATGGTGAGGGAGATAAGGTTCAACGAAAATCTTCTTCTCTTCATCAAGGGGGGGAAGAAATTCGCATAGCCAATGACACCACGCCGGAAGAATCTCAAACGGGTAGTTCTCAAGGTAGCAAAGAATTCCCAAAGATAACTGTTCAGCAGTAAAAACTTTCCCTTTTTTCAGAGCAGAGAGAACAATTTCTTGCCAACGGGACCAATGGCTTGCATCACCGCGCAGGGCAAAAGTTCCCGCAAGTAAGACATGATACGGGTATAAACGCTTGGCGGTTTCCAGACCAAAGGCTTTCTTGGCGTTGCTAAAATAAAAGCCACGCAGCTTTAAGGGAATTGGCCCTAGCCATTTGATACGAATGGCACGGGGATAAGACCTGTCCACCTGTCCGGTTACTGAAATTTTTCCACGAGCCGCACCTTGTAAAAAGAGATCGACTCCCTCCCACTGTTGAACCCATGCATCGGGATCAAGCCACATATAAACATCATGGCCGGGGAAATAGGTGTTTAGCCACGGACGACAAACACAGGATTTCAAATATTCCCGCCCTTTGGTCTTCCAGATTGGAAGGGGGCACGGCCAGTCTGGTGCGTGGATATAGTCAACATTTTCGCGCAGCCAAGCGCGGTCTTCATCTGTCAAGCCTGTGTCAAGGACGGCAAACTCAAAACCGCTTGCCTCGGGGAAACGGCGAATAGAGTGAATCATTTCCCGCAGCATCGGGAAGTAATTATGATCGCACCCTGAGCAAATCAGAACCTTAGCCATGCGGAGATTCTTTCATGAAAGAGAGGAGGTAGTAAAAAGATTTTTCACAGACCTGTTGACGAATGGAGGCGCGGTCTCCAGAAAACTGTTCTTTGAACACTTTAATTTGGTTATCGCGCTTGCAACCTATTCCGATATAAACAAGGCCAACGGGTTTATCCAAAGAGCCTCCAGATGGGCCAGCAATTCCCGTCACAGCAATAGCGAGGTCGGCAAGACTGTTGTTGAGGGCTCCTCTCACCATCTCCTCGGCTGTTTCGCTGCTGACTGCACCGAACTGGGAAAGGGCTCTTTCTGAAACGCCTAGTAAATCCATCTTGGCCTGATTAGAGTAGGTCACAAAGCCGCGTTCAAAAATCTGTGACGATCCAGCAATATCGGTCAGGCGAGCCGAAATCATTCCGCCAGTGCAAGATTCCGCCGTGGCAAGAAGAAGTCCTTGGTCTTGCAGCATTGTAAAAACATCTTGCGCGGTGGTCATGAGAGCACCCACCCTATGAAATAGATGGAGCCAATCGCATAAAGGGCCGCGAGAATATCATCGAGCATAACGCCAAGAGCTCCGGATATGTGCGTATCTGCCCATGAAACAGGCCATGGCTTAATCACATCGAAAAAACGAAAGGCAAGAAATCCGGCAACGGTATAGGCCACGGTTAGAGAGTTTGGTCCGGCTCCCATAACCAGAAGGATTGCCGCTACCTCATCAATCACAATAAATCTGCTGTCGTGTTCTCTGCTTTTCTGTTCAATTTTGTTGGTGGCCCAAAGGCCCGCAAGAAACAACGCTGTTGCCCAGACAAGCAATGACCAAACGGGAAGGAAGGTAGTAAGGAGAAGCCCAAACAAAAGCCCTCCTAGCGTTCCCCACGTTCCAGGGGCTGGGACCAAGAGGCCAAAACCAAACCATGTGGCAAGGAGTCCGTGAGGGGACATCCACGAAACAGAGGCCAGAAAATTAGAGCGTTTCTGGCATCCTTTGCGATATATCTGGGACCATTTCTCAATCATGTGTTGGTTTAGCTTGCTTTTTGGAACACGAACAGGGATATTTCAGAAAAGATTTTAGGCAAAAAAGAGAGTTCTGCAACTCGAAACCCTGCGATGAGCCACGCTGTACAGATTTTTCAACGAAAACTCCGCTCATGGCCAGCCCGAATGCTCTGGGTTCGCAGACGGCTGACGGCATCATGGGATAGCCGCCTTGCCAGTTTTTTGACGGTTTTGGCTGTGGTCTTTGGTGTGGCAACTTATTTTGCCTTGAAATCGGCCCCTCCATTTGGCAATAGCGCAGATAGTGTGATTTGGCTGCTGAATGGTGACTTAATCATTATCCTGATCTTGGGGGTTTTAATTGCCCGTCGGGTTACGGTCCTGCTGACGGTTTGGCGTAAGGGGATTCCCGGGGCGCGGCTTCACATCCGACTGGTTTATATTTTTGGCCTGCTGGCTATGACTCCTGCCGTGATTATGACGGTTTTTTCTCTCTTTTTCTTTCATTACGGCGTGCAGACGTGGTTCAGTGAACGGGTAAGGACGGCAGTTAACGAATCTCAGGAGGTTGCCGAAGCTTACTTGCGTGAACATCATCAGGTTATTCGCGCTGATATTCTTGCAATGGCCAAAGATCTGGATCGGGAGGCATCGGTCTCGGTTACCAATCCGGTAGGATTTGAGAAATACGTTCAAACACAATCGTTCTTGAGGAACCTTTCCGAAGTGGTGATCTTTAGCCGCGATGGAAATGTTCTAACGGAGGCTGGGCTCAGTCTTGGTTTCGAAATACAGGAGATTCCAGACTTCGCATTTGATCGGTCCGAAGTGGGAGAGGTTGTTCTTTTGACGGATACCGAAGATGACCGTGTTCGTGCTTTGGTAAAGCTGAATAACTATGCGGATAGCTATTTGTATGTTGGTCGATTGGTCGAACCTAATGTTTTGAAACACCTTCAGACTACGCGGGAAGCTGTTCAGAAATATGACGAAGTCGCTGCACGTTATGCCGGACTTCAGATGACAGTCTCGATGATTTATATTGTTGTAGCAATGGTTTTGTTGCTGGCTGCTGTTTGGTTTGCGTTGACTTTTGCGCGGCGGCTTGCAACGCCTATTGGTCATTTGATCGAAGCTTCAGACAAAGTTCGTATGGGGGATTTGACAGCTAGAGTGAGCGATGACAGCGGTCTTGAAGAATTCGATTACCTCTCTCGTTCTTTCAACCGAATGACCCGTCAAATCAGAGATCAAAGAGAAGAACTGGTTGAAGCCAACCGCCAGATGGATGAACGACGACGTTTCACTGAGACAATTCTGGCAGGTGTTAGCTCTGGTGTGGTGAGTGTTGGAAAGTCAGGAGTTATCACGCTTGCCAATCTCTCCGCTAAAGAAATTCTTAAGACGGGCGATGGAGACCTGACGGGGCTTGACCTTTCTACAATTCTTCCCGAAGCTATTAGTTTGTTAGAACAGGCCTATGCTCGGCCCCAAAAGATTCACCAGCTTGAGGTTCCTTATGTTCAGCCAGATGGAGCTCGGCGGGTTTTATTACTGAGGATCGCAATTGAACTCCTCGGAGAAGATGATTACAACGCCATTATCACTTTTGACGACATTACCACTTTGCAGTCTGCCCAGAGAAAAGCAGCTTGGGCTGATGTGGCACGTCGTATTGCCCATGAGATTAAGAATCCCCTGACCCCGATTCAACTCTCTGCAGAGAGGTTGAAGCGAAAATACATGAAAACCCTTCCAGATGAAGATCAGTCAATTTTCAGTCAGTGCATTGATACAATTGTTCGGCACGTTGGCGATATAGGGCATATGGTCAACGAATTTTCTTCTTTTGCACGGATGCCGGATCCCGTTCTAAAATCTTGCGACCTACGCAGCTTGGTTCGTGATATTTTATCGTTTAACCAACAGGCTCACTCGGATGTGGCTTTTTTTAGGGGGGTAGGAGTTGAAGAAAAAGCGCCATGGCCTTGTCGGTGCGATGAACAGCAAATTCGTCAAGCCTTGACCAATATTCTCCAGAACGCGATTGATTCGATTGAAGAAAGACAAAAAATAGAGAGTGGGCGCGGAGAATTAGGACTTTGGCTTGCGAAGGATGACCAGCAAAATACATTGATTGTTTTGGCGGATAACGGGCTTGGTTTCCCAAAAGACAGGGATTCTGAGACTTTAACGGAACCTTATGTCACGCTTAAAGAAAAGGGGACTGGACTTGGGCTGGCAATTGTGAAAAAGATTATGGAAGACCACGGCGGATGTATTATATTCGGACCGCCAGAAACTGTGCAGGAAATTCCTGACTGGAAAGATTTAGGGGGCGCGGTGGTAACACTTGTGCTACCGCATAAAGATAGAGATGATAGCGTCTATGCCAGCTGATATTTTAATAGTTGATGATGAAGCCGATATTCGGAACCTGATTAAAGGGATTCTCGAAGATGAGGGCTATGCGACTGCGCAAGCCGAGAATATCAAGCAAGTCTTCGAACGTTTGGCGGAGAAACAATTCCAACTGGTTATCCTTGATATATGGTTGCAGAACAGCGAGTTTGATGGTCTAGCCATTCTTGAACAGATCAAGGAAAAATATCCTGAAATTCCGGTGTTGATGATTAGTGGTCACGGAACAATTGAAACAGCGGTCAAGGCTATTAAACAAGGGGCCTATGACTTTATCGAGAAGCCTTTCAAAACGGATCGTTTGCTTTTGATGATAGATCGGGCTTTGGAGACATCTCGTCTTAAGCAGGAACTTGCTGATCTGCGCCAGAAAACCGAGGTCACGGTTGAAATGATTGGAAGATCTCCGGCCATGTTTTCGTTGCTGCAAACTATAAACAAAGTGGCGGCTACAAACTCCCGTGTCCTGATTTCTGGGCCTGCTGGGGTGGGCAAGGAAATGGCAGCGCGTTTTCTACACAAGCAGTCTTCTCGCGCGGACCGCCCTTTTATGCTACTCAGTTGCGCCATGCTTACTCCTGAGCGAATTGAACTGGAGCTATTTGGGCAAGAAGCTAATGGCCGTATGCAAGCAGGATTTCTTGAACGGGCAGATGGCGGGACCTTGTTGCTTGATGAGGTTTCCGATATGCCCCTTGAGACACAAGGAAAGATATTGAGGGTTCTCCAAGACCAAACGTACAAGCGTTTGGGGGGGGCGGCTCCGGTTAAGGTTGATGTGCGCGTTATGGCATCAACCAGTCGGAACTTGCAGGACCTAATTGACGAGGGAAAGTTCCGCGAAGATTTATACTATCGCCTGAATGTGGTACCGCTTGCCATTCCGGCTTTGCGTGAGCGGGCAGATGATATTCCGGTTCTTATTGAACACTTTATGGCCCAGTATGCTGGGCAGTCTGGCCTTCCTCATCGCAAAGTTTCAGAAGGTGCGATGGCGGCTATGCGTTCTTATGCATGGCCTGGAAATATTCGTCAGCTGCGCAACCTTATTGAGTGGATGATGATCGTGGGCTCTAGTAGCGATGAGCCTATTCAGACAGATGATCTTCCTCCTGAAATAGCACAGACCGTTTCTCCCACTTTGCGGGCAGATCTTGGGGCAGACTTGATTGCGATGCCCTTGCGGGAGGCCCGCGAAATTTTTGAGCGTGAGTATTTGGTTTCCCAAGTTAATCGGTTTGGGGGAAATATTTCGCGGACGGCGCAATTCATCGGAATGGAACGATCAGCTTTGCACCGGAAACTCAAAGGTCTTAACGTAGGCTCTTCGGATAAAGAGGATGCCAAAGAAGACCATCCAGATTCCTATGACCAGACCTTCAGGGCGCGAGCCTGAGATGATCAAAAAAAAGCCAGACGCTATCTTTTTTGACTGGGATGGAACTCTGATTGATTCCAAAGAGGCTATACAAGGTTATCTCAACCACGTTCTAGGTCATTTTGGAAAGCCATTACTGTCGTTGGAAGAAGCTTGCAAAGCCACTCGTAAGTCGGCCAGAGAAACATACCCGCAGGTTTTTGGCGAAAAAAGTGACGAAGCGTTGCAGTTGCTTTATAAACACGTTGCAGAGACTCATCTTTCGACCTTAAAGCCGTTTCAGGGAGCAGAGGAATTTCTGGATAAACTTCATCATGCCCAAATCCCTATGGCGGTTGTCAGCAATAAACACCATCCCAATTTACTGCGGGAGGTTTCTCACCTAGGCTGGGATGTCTATCTCACCGAAAATGTGGGAGCGGGTGAAGCAGAGAGGGATAAACCTTCTCCTGATCCTTTACTTCTTTCTGCAAAAAGAAAGGGGCTCGATCCTTCAAAACACGAATTGTGGTATGTGGGGGATACGGAAACGGACATGAAGGCAGCCCTTGGGGCAGGATTTCGTCCGTTTTTCATAGAGCATGGGATGGAAAAACGTGAAGATGTCCTGCATTTTCCTCAATTGCCTGTTTTTGTTCAAGATTTTCAGGCCTTCGTTCGTATATTGACGCAAATCCTTTAGAAGAGTTTTGCAAAGACGCTAGACGAGGGAGGGTTCCTCCTCTAATGTCTCTCGGCCCAAAGAAAAAACAGACCGCTAAAAAAAGGAAAAAAAATGAGCGAAAAAAATCAAAATATTCAGGATGTTTTTCTAAATCGGATCAGGAAAGAGAAATATACAGTAACTGTTTTCTTGGTGAACGGTGTAAAACTGCAAGGTGTTGTAACGTGGTTTGACAATTTTTCTTTGTTGCTCAAACGCGACTCTCATATTCAGCTTGTTTATAAACACGCTATTTCAACCATCATGCCATCTGGTCCGTTGTCTCTTTATGATGGGGATGATGCGGATGACGGTGTTGTGACATCTTCACCGACTGAGTGATCCTTTCTTCATGACAGAGTCTTGCCTGATTATCCATCCGATCTTGACTACGGCGGCATCAGAGCGAGAGCATGGACGAGATCTTTCGTCTCTGCTTGCGGAGGCGGAGGGGCTTGCCAAGGCTATTCAACTGGATGTTTTAGGAGTTATTCCAGCCAAGGTTTATAAAATTTCTGCAGGGCATCTTCTTGGGTCGGGTGCGCGAGAAGAAATTAAGACAAAAATTGAAGAGCTATCACCTTCGGTGGTGATTATAAACTTCAATCTTTCTCCCGTTCAGCAACGAAATCTCGAACGGGATTGGCAGACCAAAGTCATTGACCGGACAGGGCTTATCCTAGAAATTTTTGGAGCGCGGGCGCATACCAAGGAAGGGCGCCTTCAAGTTGATCTGGCAGCTTTGAGCTATCAACGCTCACGGCTTGTTAAGTCGTGGACCCACCTTGAGCGACAACGCGGGGGAACCAGTTCAACTGGAGGCCCGGGGGAAACCCAACTTGAAATTGACCGCCGGATTATTGACGGTAAAATTGCGGCTATGAAACTGCAGATCGAAAGTGTGAGGCAAAACCGTGACCTGCAAAGACAAAGTCGTGAACGCGTTCCGTTTCCCATCGTGGCTCTGGTGGGCTACACCAATGCTGGAAAATCAACTCTGTTCAACAAACTAACGGGTGCAGAGGTTTTCGCACAGGATCTGTTGTTTGCCACACTTGATCCGACTATGCGGAAGCTTAAAATTCCTAGCGGAAGACTGGTCATTCTTTCTGACACGGTTGGGTTTATTTCGGACCTTCCAACTCACTTGGTGGCTGCGTTCAGGGCTACGCTTGAACAAGTTCAGTATGCTGATGTCATTTTGCACGTTCGGGATATTTCCTCACCCGATACAGATGCCCAACGAGAAGATGTTGTCGATATTCTTAAAGGTCTTGGGATTGAATACGAAACAGACCCAAGAATTATTGAAGTTCTCAACAAAATGGATTTGTTGAGCGACGAGGCGATCATTTACCGTGAGCCTGATTTTAGAGGACGGCAAATTGAGCTTTCAGCGATTAGTGGGGAAGGTGTCCCTGACTTGCTGGACGCGATTGAAAAAGTCATGGCCCATAGTCAAAATCTCATGAAAATTAGGCTTTCGGTCACTGAGGGTAAAGCCTTGGCATGGCTGCACCGTCACGCTTCGATTGTGTCTCGTACAGATAATGAGGAAGACATAAGCCTAGAAGTCTCTATTTCTCCTTCTGAGCAAGAAAAATTCCTCTATCAATTTCCGAATATTAAGGCCTCTTGAGGCTTATCAAAAAATTTACTTTTTGAAGGATACAATGGATTAGGTTAGAATATCTTCTACCTGCCTGCGTTTTCATAAATAACAATTTCTCGTCTATTGTGCAAGGAGCTTGCAAGTGACCACACCATATTACGATTCTATTCAGCTGATTGAACGGCTGCACCGCTATTTTCTTGATGTGGTCAAAACCGAACTTGATCGCAAAAATATTTTGGACATTAACAACGTGCAGGCGATGATTTTGCACAACATTGGAACAGATGAAATGACGGTCGGCGAGCTAACGCTGCGCGGGTACTATCTCGGCTCAAACGTTTCCTACAATGTCAAGAAAATGACGGAAAACGGTTACATTGCTCAGGAACGCTCTGTTCATGATAAGCGTTCAATTCGGGTAAAGCTGACAGAAAAAGGTCGTGAACTTCACAAAATTCTGGATGATATGTTCGAACGTCAAGAAGGGAAGCTCATCACGGTGGGCATTGAAAATCCTGATCTGGTCGATTTCAACGCAACGATGAAACAGCTGGAACGATTCTGGGCTAGCCAGACATCGTTTACCGGTCTTGCCAGTCTTGATATTGACGATATTTAACTGAAAGCCTGAAGGCCTGTTTGGGCTCGCCCGAGGATGAGCGCGTGGATGTCGTGCGTTCCTTCGTAGGTGTTGACGGCTTCTAAATTCATCATGTGCCGAATAACATGGTATTCATCAGAAATGCCGTTTCCGCCGAGCATATCTCGCGCCACCCGCGCTATGTCGAGGGCTTTGCCGCAGTTGTTTCTCTTCATCAGGGAAATAGCTTCGGGACAGGCTGTACCCGATTGCATTAACTGGCCAAGGCGAAACGCACCATGAAGGCCGAGTGTAATCTCTGTTTGCATATCGGCTAACTTTTTTTGCACCAACTGGTTGGCGGCGAGGGGCCGTCCAAAAATCATGCGATCCAGTGTGTACTGTCTTGCAATGTGCCAGCAGTTCTCTGCTGCTCCCATAACTCCCCATGCGATCCCATATCGCGCTTTATTGAGGCACATAAATGGAGCTTTAATCCCATCAGCAAAGGGCAGCTTGGCTTCATCTGGAACGAAAACTTCATCCATCATAATTCCGCCGGTAACGGAAGCGCGTAAAGAAAACTTTCCTTCTATTTTTGGTGTTTCTAGACCTTCCAGCCCTCTTTCAAGAATCAAGCCAATGACTTGGCCCTCATCATCTTTGGCCCAGACAACGAAGACATCTGCAACTGGAGAGTTGGTGATCCATTGTTTTGAGCCAGAAAGGCGGTATCCTCCCGAAACTTTCTTAGCGCGAGTGCGCATAGAAGAAGGGTCAGATCCTCCATCTGGTTCGGTCAGACCAAAGCATCCAATCATGTCGCCTTTGGCCAGTGCAGGCAAATATTTTTCTTTTTGGGGGAGAGAACCAAAGGTAAAAATAGGATACATGACAAGAGATGATTGCACGGAAAAAGCTGATCGATAGCTGGAATCAACCCGCTCCAATTCTCGCGCAATAAGGCCATAGGCAATCTCAGAAGTTCCTGCGCAGTCATACCCTTTAATCGTAGGGCCGAGTAGCCCAAGCTGCCCCATGTCCCGCATGACTTGTCGATCGAAAGTTTCATGGCGGTTGGCTTCGACAATTTGTGGCAGCAGGGAATTTTTAGCAAAATCACGAGCCGTCTCTTCGATCATACGTTCTTCATCTGTTAATTCGCTATTGAGGAGGAGAGGATCTTCCCATTGAAATTCTGGCTTGGTTGTCATACTGATTCTCGAAGAACAAGGTGAAAGGAAATGGGATTATAATATGCCTGACGATATTCTCAAAGGCCGGACCGTACTCATTGAATTTAGCAAGATAGGAAATTTGACAAAAGTCAGTGCTTTTGACGAGAAAACACTAACAGAAGTTTCAATCTCAGGCCCATCTTCGTGCGGCGAGGAGGTTTTGCGCCGAAATGCAATCAAGCGGTTGGAATATGTCTTGCGGAAAAAAGGAGAAATCGAGTAAGAGGCAAAGCTCTCACTTAAACTTAAGGCAAAAAATGGTGACTGCGGAGGGGCTCGAACCCTCGACCACCTGATTAAAAGT
>JAGOQV010000040.1 GCA_018063145.1 Alphaproteobacteria bacterium | reverse complement strand
GTCATCGCCCGAATTTGGTGTAAGACAAATTCTAGGGCGATCCATAGCATCCTGATATTTCTGGATTCCCTTAGAATTTTTCTATCAAAAAATTCAGGGAATGACGACATCTACGACTTTTGCAACAGATCTATTTTACGACAGAGAGAAGACTTCTACACGGCCATAGAGTGACGGTGCGGGGTTTCAAGCGGCGGCAAATATTCATCAAAGCTTGCGGCAATAATTCGGACCAACGGTCTCGCTTCGGGTTTGATGGTGAGGAGTCCGTCTGTCGCCAAGCTTGCCAGTCCATCGCGCACAAAAGGTGTGAGCGAGAGGCAAAGCGTTTCCAGTTCCTCACGGGGCAGTCCATGTTTCGCCCAGATCGTTTGCACATTGACCGAAAGATTACACATCAGCCCATCAATGATTTCTTTGCGGGCTTTGTCCTCCCCTTGGAAAACATAGCCTTTGGCAACGGGCAACCTGCCATTGTGCAAGACTGCTTCCTGATAGTCATGAGAGGAGGTGGTGTTTTGCGCGTAGCCTTGCGGAAGTTGGGATATCGCCGAGACCCCAAAGCCAATCAACGCATCCGGCGCGATGTTGGTATAGCCTTGAAAGTTTCGGCCTAAATGACCTTCGCTTTGGGCTTGGGCCATTCCATCTTGGGGGCGGGCAAAATGGTCAATTCCGATGGCCTTAAATCCTGCTTCCTCAAGAATTTTTGCTCCCTCCATAAAAAGATCATAGCGCAGAGTATTATCGGGAAGAGCGTCCTCAGGAATAAGGCGCATATTTTTCTTTTTCCACGGAACATGAGCGTAGCCGTAAAGAGCCACGCGGTCCGGTTTGAGCAGCAAAGCGTAATCCATAGAGCGCGTTAAGCTGCGCAGCGTCTGGTAAGGAAGCCCATAAATAAAGTCAAGGTTGATTGAGGAAATCCCCGCTTCGCGCAAGTCCATCGCTGCCTTATACACCACATCAAAAGGTTGAACCCGATTGACGGTTTCCATGACTTTTGGGTCAAAATCTTGAACCCCCAGACTAATCCGGTTCACCCCCGTTTGGGCGTAGGTTTTGGCGAGGGACGGAGTCATGTGACGCGGGTCCACCTCCACCGCAATTTCGGCATCTTCAGCAAAGGTGAAGGAGTCTTTGAAGGTTGTCATCAGAAGTTGAAAATCTTCTTCCCGCAGCATCGTCGGAGATCCACCGCCAAAGTGAAGATGGGTTACAATCTGTTGATGGTCCAAGCGGCGGCCCATCGCCACAATCTCACGGCGCAAAAGATGAACGTAATCTTCCACCGGCGCGTAGCGTTCCGTGATGAGGGTAAAGCATCCGCAATAGTGACAAAGCTTCGGGCAAAAAGGGATATGGACATATAGCGAAAGGCGGCTCCCTTTTGCCAGAGCCGCAAGCCATTCGGCGTAAGTGTCCGCCGGAAAATCACTTTGAAAAATGGTCGCTGCCGGATAACTGGTATATCGAGGCACAGCCCGATCATAGCCGAGAATTTTATTCTTGAGAGGGATGACCGTCATACCAAAACACTCTATGCTTAACCTGAAAGGCCAAGCTTAGCGCATTGCCAACGTCCCTACAAGTAATTGTGTAAAGACAGCCGAATGACACGAACCGAGGCGGAATAAGCTGCTTCCAGCTGAGTCTGGACTTCTTGCAGCTCAACCGAGGCTGAGGCAATATCCGTATGTTTGATGTTGGTAATCAGTGTTTTCAGGCTGACAATATCTTCATCGTTCTGCTGGGTCTGGTCTTCGATGGTTTTCGAGTTGGCCGAAAGAGCCCCGCGAATATCTGCGATCCCTCTGACCGATTGTTGGAGCAGACCAAGAGCCTCGGCAATGGCGACTTTGTTGGCCGAGTTGTTGACAATCAGGTTATAGGCCCTGAGCCCTCTTTCAAAAGCAGGGTTGCTGGCCAGTATGCCATAGTTGACCGTGAGTGTTTCGGACATTTGTACCGAGTTAATTGTTGTATTGCCTTGATAGTAAGAGCTGTTGACAACCGAAGGAGGAACTTGAGGAGTCCAGAGAGGGTCTGCAAGGTCAACAGGTTGAGTGTCGATATCCGATCCGGCATAAACATAGCGGCCTGCCATTTTCAAATTTAACAAGGCCGCCATTTCACTCATGCCAACTTGGGCTTGGGCCTGCGTCACAGTGGGGGAGAGGATGTCTCCGCCAAGAGCTGTCGTCGCCCCTGCGATCATCGTGTTCAACAAAGCGTCCATCCGTCCCAGAGATTCATACATCGTATCAACAACAGCTTTGACGGTTACACCGTTATTCGAATAGGCCTGCAGCCGAGATTGAGATGTTTCAACATTCAAGAGACGCTGAGAATCGCGGGCAATTCCCTTGTAATTCGTGGTTTTGAGGCCAGAGCTGATTTGAGTGTTCACATCTCCGTATTTGACCTGCAGACGCAAATTGTCCGCAATCAAGTTGTTCGTAAAAGCAAAAGTAGCAATGCGGTTCACCATAGCGAACTCCTGTTTCTAAATGATGGCATCCAAGAGATCTTGCATCATCTTCTGAATGGTTTGAATCATTTTTGCCGAAGCCGCATAGTGGTTTTCAAGCACAACCATTTTTGCGGTTTCTTCATCAATGTTGACCCCTGTTTTACTATCAAGGACTGTTTTAGTCTGGTTGTAGGTCAAGAAAGCTGTGTCTGCTTCAGTTTGAGAAATTTTAGCCTGAGTCGCTGCATCGGCCATGATGGCTTCGACATAGCGTTTGAGAGTGTTGGCTTGCGCTCCGAAATTACCTGCCGCCGCGAAGGAAACATTGACACTCAGTTGATCGGAGAGTGCATCCGCGACACTTCCATCCCCCCGCGCCACACCGCGATCACCCACCGCCAAAGTCGCACTGGCCGAGAGAATGCCAACAGGCAAATAGTCGTTTCCGCTTTGCAAATAGCTGGTGATATCGATGGTTTCAGCTCCCGTTCCCGTGAACATATCATTGAGTCCGAAATACATCGAAAATCCTTGAGAGGTGGCTGTCACGTCACTGGTCATTTCATTAAACGTAACCCCAGAAGTGGCCGGAAGAACGGAAATAGAAAGTTCACCATCAGCATTGAGCGTGGCCGTAATCCCTGCCACCCCGTTGAGCGCAACCAAGACATCGTTAATGGTCGCCATGGGAACAAGGTTAATGTCAGCGAGGCTTTGCACGATCCCGTTCTCATCGGTAACGGCCACCCGCACGATCCCCGTTGCGGCAAAAGCTGTAGCAGGAGTCAAGCCTTGAAGAGTTCCATCCATAGGATTGCGTGGAGGAATCGAGGCCCCTGTATTCAAAATGGTATTGACTTGGTCCTTCAGAACATTGGCAAACTCATCAAGTTTTTCCTGTTCTTGAACATACACACTATCCCGCAAGTTTACGAGAGCAGCCAAACGGCCTGAGCGAAGGTCAGTGGTAATATCTATTCCATCAAGGTCCAACGTATCAAACCCCGCAGGATAAAGAATCGTCCCGTTGATAAAAGAGGTCGTTGTGTAATCTATATGGTGTGGAATAGAGGTTAGAAGAGGCATACCGGATTCCAGATAAACCTGAACACGGTTATTGCTGGTAAAGAAGTATTGAATATCGATCTCGGTCCCAAGGTCTCGCAGAGCCTGCATTCTTTGATCTTCGTATTCGGCAATGCTTCCGTCACTGGTTTGACCATTGGTCACTTTGGTATTAAGTTCATCAAGTTTGTCTAGCAACGCGTTGATGGTTGTAACGGTTTCGTTTATTTTTTGCTCAGCCTGCGTCCGCAAGTTCTGCACATCACCGGAGAGGTTGCGCATCTCGTTGGCCAGATTGGTGGCAACAGAAATAACCTCGGAGCGGTTAGCGTTGGTTTCTGGATTGGTAGCCAGATACTGGAGCGCAGAGTACATATCGTTGAGGTAGCTACTCATAGTCGTTGCCCCCTCGGTGCTTCCGAGCTGGCCAGAGTAGTAATCAAGGGAATCGGCAATGGTCGTTCTATAAGTTGAAAGACCTATATCCCCAACCAGAGAGGCGCTCAAAAACCTGTCAATTGAGCCAACAATCATGCCCGAGATCGGTGCGGCCCCTGCATTGGTTGTGATATAGCGCGTATCCAAAGTTTTGCGCGAATATCCGACTTTATCGGCGTTGGTAATATTCTGCGCGGAAACGGAGACCTTGGTATCCGTGGTCATCATTCCCAAAACAGTCATATTAAGCGCGTTGGTTAGTGGCATTTGCCTTCTCCCGATACCAAAGATTTAATTTCGCCATGCTCGGCAAATTTTTCCTGCCGATGTTTCATCATAGTTCTCATCTGAAAGCTGGAGTTAATGGTCAAGGCATTGCGAATTCGGCTGATTTCCTCAATCAATATGCTTTGCATGGACGAAGACTCCTGTTCCTTCGAAAGAGCACCAAGCAAGTTTCGTGCCTCGCTCTCAAAGCGGTTCATCAAACCAACCTTGCGCAGAATATAAGCTTCGAAACTCAAGGCCCCCTCTTCGAGAAGAATGGCATTCTCATGCTCAACGATACTCAAAAGATCGCGTGAGAGAGAGAGAAACTCATCTAGACGATCCTCTAATGGGCTAGAAGATGGGCGAGCGTCAGGCTTGCTTGTTCCAGAAGGTGACAGCATTATAGTCTCCATATTTTGTATTATTTGTTTTTACTTCTACTTTTTATTTTTTCCGCCGCCACCCTGACGTGTTTCGTAGGACTGGCAGGCCTTGCGGCTATCAAGGTTACGATCCATCTGCTTTCTTGTTTCTTCCTTGTCCATCTCTAACTGGTTCGTATAACCGGTCAGAGATTCAATGGTATTGACAAGCAAGGTCTGGACCTTATTCCTCTCATCCTCAGGTAAAGAGGCAAGATGGGTTTGAATATCCTGTGGACTTGGAACGGTGAGCTTGCCAGCACTGATCTGTTCAACCAGAAAGGCCATGTCACTGTTTTCTTCCAACGCCTTCATAAAGAGATTCAAATGAGCCATCTTACCTTAATTCCTTATATCACCTAACGAACAGCGTTGATGAGCTCTTGGAACATCTGGTCTGCCGTACTCACGACTTTCGCGGCAGAAGAATAGGCCTGCTGGGCGATAATCATTTTGTTGAATTCCTCGGACGTGTCGGTTGTGGACTGTTCCAAGGCACTGGAAACGATCTTACCCGCATTCCCTTGTCCAGGAAGACGCAAGTTATAGTTCCCCGCATTTTCGTTTTCATCATAGACGGTTCCGTTGACGTGGGTCAAGCCCAGCGGATTCGGGAAGGTTGCGATCGGAATTTGGAACACTGGAAGACGAACCCCGTTTTCGAAGAACGCTGTGACCAATCCTCCATCATCAATTGACAAGCTGCTGAGTTGACCAAAACGGACCCCATCTTGGTCAATCAGGTAAATCTCAAGGCCCGGGGTCGTGGTGTTCGAAGAGAACTGAGTCAGTCCATCGGTATTCCCCACGGTTCCCATGTCGAGGGCCACGGTGCTGTTTGAGGCCCCTGTGGTGAAAGCGGCTAGATCAAAAGACGTTACGGCAGGTGTGAAAGAGGCAACCGACCCATCCCCGTTGAAAGTAATGGCGATAGTGTTTTGAAGACCTGCTGTCCCACTGTCGGTATCAAGCGTTGCCGAGGGGAGACCCGTACTGGTTTGAACCGGTGTGGCAAATGTTGCTGTCCATGAGTTGGCTGCGGCTTTCGTCCATACAATGCCAATCGTATGGCTAACCCCCAGCGCATCAAAAATTTCAATCGAGTTGTTGAATGTATCGGCAACCGCAGCATCAGCTGGAAGGTTTAGGTCAAAGCGGACGTTCTGACTGGCCTGCGCCGTTCCCGAGATGGAGTTCACATCAATCGGAACCAAAGAGTTCAAGTCGTTGGTGCTGGTGGAAATAACAGCTCCTGTATCGTCTGTGGCTTGTCCTAACAAGTAAGACCCTTCATTGTTGACGAGGTAACCACTGGCATCGGTTTTGAAATTCCCGTTGCGAGTATAGGTGTACGCAGAAGGCTGGTTGGTGACATCATCGGTCACGACAAAGAACCCTGCGCCGTTAACCGCAATATCCGTTCCGGAGTCCGTGGCTTGGACCAAGCCTTGTTGGTTGATGTTCTGGTAGGTATCAAAAATAACCCCACCAGAAGAGGAACCGTTTCTGGAGGCCGATCCCGTTACCAGAGACTGGAATGAAATCCCCCGCGTTTTATAGGCGGTGGTACTGGCATTGGCAATGTTTTCAGAAACAGCGGCAACCGCAGCGGCTTGGGCACGAAGACCAGAGACGGCGGCGTTAAGGGCGGAATTCAAACTCATGGTTGTTTTCTCCTTTGGGTGAACTTAAATGGCGTATTAGGCGGCTTGGGTTGTTGGGATCACAATGACTTTGCGAATATCTCCGGCTTCGAAGAGGAGGCTGCCAGAGCGCAAAGAAACTCCCGTGCTGCTGGTCTCAATGCCGTCAACTTTGACGGTGGTGGTTGCTTCAGTTGTCACGGCCTCTCCGTCTGCATTTTTGGCTTCTAGTTTGAGGCTCAAAATATCTCCGTCCTTGACCGAAGAGCCAAGGTCGCTGGCGGCAATGTTCAAAGAGTAGGTTCCTTTGCCAACATTTTTGAGTTCTTTTTCGTACAAAACAGTCCCTTGTTTATTCATTACTTTGACTTTCATGGTCGCGGCATCCGAATTGACAGCGTATTTCCAGTCGGCCTTCCCTGCTTCAAGCGTGGTCATCGGGGTTGCCAGTTCAACCGTTTGGCCGATATAGCCGAACGAGCTGGCGGTTGAGGACACTTGAATCGCACTGAGCAGGCTATCCAGTTTGGTATTGGTGGAAAGCTGTTGTTCGAGCGATGAAAACTGAGCCAACTGGGCCGTGAATTCTTTCGTATCCATCGGGTCCAGAGGGTTCTGGTGTTGCATCTGGGTGAGCAGAATGCTCATGAACTGGGTTTTCAGTTGCTTCGCTTTATCTTCCGCTGTGTTTCCAGTGGAGGAAGCGCCTGTGTCGGTTTTGGTGATCTTGGTTCCCGTGCTGACGTTCAAAGATCCAGATCCAGAAATTTGCGTAATATCGGCCATAGGTGGTTCCTTTCATTATTACCACCTGTTAAACGGAGGATTGAGAAAACTTGGGCGCGAAAAACGAAAAATAATCAAAAATTTTTCAAAACCCCCCGTTTTTGGCCGAATCCGCGCCTTCGCGGGATGACGATTTTCGGCTTCGTCATGGCCTGAATGCCTGTTGGCATTCTAAGGCCATCCATTTTTCTTTTCTGGCGGGCGAGGACGGAGTTTTGCAACAGGTCCAATGTTTCTCTGTTTACCTCTGCGCTCTCTGTCGTTTTTCTTATCTGGATTCCAGCTTTCGCTGGGATGACAGGGGGCGCGCGGGAGGACAAATATCGAACATCACTTTTGCTCTTGCTTTTAGAGTGGTAGAGTCCCATGTCGTTTACCATGACAGATTTTTCAAAAATGGACAAAAAACCTTTCCTGCGCAGTTTAAGTCTTGGGATTCTTCTCTTCTTCGGGTTTTGGGGAGGAAATATGTCTCTTTCCCATGCCGCCCAGCCGCCGCGCTCGATTATCCGCGATGCCGAAACGGAGGCTGCTCTGCGCGAATGGAGCGAGGGCGTTTTTCAATCCGCAGGCCTGAGCCAAAGTCAGGTCAATATTATTTTACTCGAAGATCATGGGATCAATGCCTTTGTCGCGGGAGGAGCCAATATTTTTATCTATACGGGTCTCTTGCTCAAAACCGAAACCCCAACCGAAGCTCTTGGCGTGATCGCCCACGAAATGGGGCATATTTCCGGAGGCCATTTAACCCGCACATCAGAAGTGGCCGAAAATGCTTCGTTTGAAGCTATCCTTGGCGCGGTTCTGGGGATTGGGGCCGCTATCGCAACGGGAGATGGCGCAGCCGCTGCCGCCGGAGTTCAGATCGGGCAAAGCACCGCCATGAATAGTTTTCTCTCCCATAGCCGAGTTCAAGAATCGAGCGCAGATCAGGCCGGATTTCGCTTCATGACGGGGGCAGGGGTTAACCCATCGGGGCTTGTGAGTTTTCTGGACAAGCTTTCCTCTCAAGAATTACTGGACACATCTCAGCAATCCGAATATGTCCGCACCCACCCGCTTTCACGAGACAGGGTCGAGGCTCTTGAAAATCAATTGTCCCGTTCGGCCCTGCGCGGCAAAGAGCTTCCTGCTTCGTGGGTTGAGGAACACGCCCGCATCAAAGCCAAGTTGCTCGGTTATATTTCTCCGCAGCAAGTGACCTATGTTTACAAAAGTTCCGATTCCTCGATTCCGTCCCTTTATGCCAGAAGCATTGCCGCTTACCGCATGAACCATGTGACAGAGGCTCTAACCCTCGCCGATCAGTTAATCGCCCGTGAGCCAAAGAACCCTTATTTTCATGAGCTGAAAGGCCAAATGCTGTTCGAGTTTGGAAGGGTTTCCGAATCCGTTAAATCTTATGAAAAGGCTGTCGCGCTTTTGCCGTCCTCGGGGCTCATCCGCGTGGCTCTGGCTCATAGTTTGATCGAGCAAAAAGGCGCAGTGCCGTCTGTGTTGCAAGAGGCCATCTCTCATTTGAAACGTGCCGAACGTGAGGAACCGCGCAGTTCAAGCATCAAACGCCTCCTCGCCACCGCCTATGGGCGCATGGGCAAAGAGACCGAGGCGCGAGTCTATCTTGCCGAAGAAGCCCTTATGCAAGGCAATAAGGAAAAGGCTCGGTCGATGGCGCAAGATGCCCTCAAAAAATTACCCACAGCCTCCCCCGAACGGGTGAGGGCGCAAGACGTTATCAATTCAGTTGGAGATCAAGACAAAAAACATTAAACTGCCTTCGTTTAGACCCTAAGGAGATTCGCGCTGTGATTAAATCATCCCCCTTTTCAACCCCCCTTCTTTCTCTTGTTTTGGCCACTGGATTGTTGCTGGGCTTGACCCCCGCCGCTGGGGCCGAAGAAACCAAAATCCCCAAAAAAATGCCGGCTCCGTTCACCGAAGATCAACGCGGAGCGATGGAAGACTTTGTTCGTGACTTTATTCTTGATAATCCTGAGGTCTTGATGGAGTCCGTCAATCGTTATCAAGAACAGCAAACCAAAAAACGTGAAGAAGATGCTCAGAATATTTTGAAATCCAGTTCTGACTTTTTGTTCAAAAACCCCCAATTGCCTGAAACCGGTAATCCTAAGGGGGATGTGGCTGTGGTTGAATTTTTTGATTTTAACTGTGGCTATTGCAAACGCGCTTTCGAAGCGGTCCTCAAGACAATTGAAGAGGACAAGAATGTTCGGGTGGTCTTTATTGACTTGCCTATTCTTTCGCCTCAATCCAAAACAGCTTCGCAATGGGCTTTGGCTTCCGCCAAGCAAGGCAAGTATTTTGAATTTCACAAAGCCTTGATGATGCATAACGGTCCGAAAAATGATGAAGCTCTCGCGGAAGAAGCCAAAAAACTCGGACTCGATGTTGAGAAGATGAAAAAAGATGCCGCGTCTCCAGAGGTTGAAGCCATTCTTGCCAAGAACTCCGAATTTGCTCAAAAACTCGGCATTTCGGGAACCCCTGGGTTTATTCTTGGGGACCAGATTGTTCGCGGTTTTGTCGAATATGACGGGTTCAAGGCTTTGATTGCCGCAGAACGCGCCAAAAAAACAGCCACCAAGTAAGGTTTTTATGATTAAGAAAATCGCGCTCGGAGGGTTCCTCTTTTTGCTCCTCGCCTTTGTTGGTTTGCATTTCTATTTCTATTTTGCGGCCAAGAATGCTCTTCAGGATGCCAAAAATGAATCCTCCGCGCTACTGCTCGGCAACCCACAAGGAGACTTATTGGTTGTCTCGTTTATAGATTACCAATGTCCTCATTGCCCGACCCTTAATAGTGTCCTTGAAAAAACTCTCCCGAGTGAACCTGAGGTCAAGCTTCTTTTGCGCCCTGTGGCGTGGATGGGCCAAACCAGTGAGGATATTGCCGCTCTCGTTCTCGGCTCGCGGGAGCAAGGCAAGGCAGCGGCTTTGCACAAGCAAATCATGGAAGAAGCCAACCCTCCCTCTTATACCAGAGCCAAGGAATTGGCGGCCAATTTGGGAATTGATGTCAAGAAGGCCGAAGACGCAGCTCTCGCCGCAGGGCTTCGCCCTCTCATCCAGAAAAATTCTACCATCGCAGTTGATATAGGGCTGAGAAGCGTGCCATCTCTCCTGATTGGTTCGATGCCTTATACCCCCCCTCCTGAGGGAATGCCCGGGGTCAATGAGCTTCGCCTTTTGTTTGATGAGGCAAGAGCAAAGTCCTCGTCTCCTTCTCCGAAAACGGAGGAGTAAAGATCATGAGGGTATTTCTAAAAATATCTCCCGTCATCCCGTGGGCGCGTCCCGTAGGGACGCTGGCACATACGGGATCTGGGATCTTGTGCAGCTTCGCTGCACTCATACACCAGATCCCCGATCTGCGGTCAGAAAGGCTTCCCTTGTCGGGGATGACAAACAAGGTTTTTAGAGGGGTCATGAAAAAAACAGTTCTTTTTTCCCTCGCGGCTTTGGTTTTTCTGTTGCCCGTTACCGCGTGGGCCGAGGTGGTGATTACCAAACCGTTCTCTTATGAAACGTCCAAAGGGTTGATGGTGGGCGTTGCTTTGTTTGACGTCACAAGCGACCAAGCTGATTTATTGATTGCTGCCAAAGCTCCGGATGTCTCCGGCCATGTTGAACTTCACAGCATGGTGGAGGAAGACGGGATCATGAAAATGCGCCGAGTGGAGAAGATTGCCCTCTCGGGGAAAGCTCCGCTTTCGCTTGGTCCAAGCGGGTATCATTTGATGTTGATGGATCTGAAGGCTCCCCTCAAGGCTGGAAGCACCTATCCGCTCACTCTCACCTTTGCTAAGGCCGGAGAGAAAATTGTCACTGTGACCGTCAAGCCGAGGATTGTCCGTGATTAAGGCCGTGGTCTTCGATCTGGGCGGCGTTTTATCTGACTCCAGCCCTCGGTATCTTTACCGCAAGCTCTTGAAATCCGAGGCCGAGATTGACGAGTTTTTGAGTACGGTTTGCACCCCCGCATGGAATCACCAGCAAGATTTAGGTCGTTCTTGGCAAGACGCAACCGATGAATTGATTGAAAAATTCCCTGACAAAAAAGAACTCATTCTCGCTTATTGGCACCGCTGGGAAGACACGCTGAACGGACCCTTTCACCAGAGCGTTGATATTTTGATGGATCTCAAAAGACGCGGAATTCCGCTTTATCTCTTGAGCAATTACAGTCCAGAAAATTTCCCCAAAGCGTTGGAGATTTTCCCCTTCTTGCGGTTGTTTGATGGCCGGATTGTTTCTGGCTTCGTCAAAATTGCTAAGCCTGATCCTGCGATTTATCATCTTCTTCTCGACACCTATCACCTCAACCCCCGCGAGACTTTGTTTATTGACGATAAACGCGAAAATGTTCAGGCTGCTTGGGATGTCGGAATGAATGCCGTCCAGTTTCTCAGTCCAGCCCAGTTGGAACAAGATTTGATTGAATACGGATTGATTACCGGTCCAGATATAGAGGCAGACCATCATCATTGCGGATCGGATGCCGATTCTTCGCATAGTTGTTGTGGGGGCGGGAAATGCCATTGATCCTCGTTCTGAGCGGTCCCAATTTGAATATGCTCGGCGTGCGAGACCCTGCTCTTTATGGCTCTCATACTTTGAAAGATATTGAAGCGATGTGCGCCGAAAAATGTCGCGCCTTGGGCTTTGACCTCGATTTTCGGCAGTCAAACCACGAAGGAGAATTGGTGACATGGATTCAAGAGGCCCGCGAATCTATTGCAGGGCTGGTCATCAATGCCGGAGCTTATACCCATACTTCGCTGGCCATTCACGATGCTTTGGAGTTGCTTGCGCCCGTTCCGATTATCGAAGTTCACCTGTCTGATCCCAAACAGCGGGAAGAATTTCGTCATTTTTCCTATATCGAATCTTTGGCGGCGGATCGTATTTGTGGCCAAAAAGCGCAAGGCTATGTGATCGCGCTGGACAGGCTGGCCGCGTTGTTGAGCCTTAAACCGAACCTTCTTTGACATTTCCTCTTTTTTTGTCTAAGAAAGCACTCATGAGTGACTGGTTTATTAACATAAGGATTGTTTATGAAAGTCGATTCCGAAGCTATCCGTTTGCTCGCTAAACTGCTTGAAGAAACGGGTCTCACTGAAATTGAAGTCGCCGAAGGCGAAAAAATGATCCGTGTCGGCAAAGGCGGGGTTGTGGTTGGTGGTCAGGGAGCTTCTGGATTTTCCCACAATGTCGTCTCAGCCAGTGATGTGATGCCTTCCGATCCGGCTTTGCGCCAAGTTGCCAATAATGCACCTCCGGCTGCGACCGCTGCCAACCATCCCGGGGCGATTACCTCCCCCATGGTGGGGACTGTTTATATGCGCCCCGATCCCAATTCTTCGGAGTTCGTTTCCAAAGGGGCTGTGGTCAAGGCGGGCGATACGCTTTTGATTATTGAGGCGATGAAGGTCATGAACCCAATCAAAGCCCAGAAAGCTGGAACCGTCACTCAAATTCTGGTGAGCAATGCCCAGCCTGTTGAGTTCGGCGAAATTCTGCTTGTGATTGAGTAAGAGAGTTATCATGTTCAAAAAGGTTCTGATCGCAAACCGTGGTGAGATTGCTTTGCGGATTCACCGCGCCTGTAAGGAAATGGGCATTCAGACGGTTGCGGTTCATTCCACCGCCGATGCGAGCGCGATGGCTGTTCGCCTCGCCGATGAAAGCGTTTGTATCGGTCCCCCCCCATCACGGGACAGTTATCTCAATATTCCCTCTATCTT
Organism: Alphaproteobacteria bacterium; assembly: GCA_018063145.1. GTDB lineage: Bacteria > Pseudomonadota > Alphaproteobacteria > Micavibrionales > Micavibrionaceae > UBA1573. Next base: position 1,741 of record JAGOQV010000040.1, on the reverse strand, counting down.
GAGTGCGGCGGCCCTGACCGGCGCAGACGCTATTCACCCGGGCTATGGGTTTCTCTCTGAAAATTCCCAATTCGCCCGCATGGTTGAAGAGCATGGTTTTACCTATATTGGACCAAAGGCCGAGCATATTGACCTCATGGGCGATAAGGTCATGGCCAAGCAAACAGCCCAGAAATTCGGGCTGCCAGTTATTCCCGGGTCCCCCGGGGCGATTACCGATGTCGATGAAGGATTGGCCCTTGCCAAAGAGATGGGATTTCCTGTCCTCATCAAAGCGGCCTCTGGTGGTGGCGGGCGCGGGATGAAAGTTGTTCATCGCGCTGAAGATTTTTCCGAGCAATACAAAACCGCTCGCACAGAAGCCAAAGCCAATTTTAACGATGACACCGTGTATATGGAGAAATATCTCGGCAAGCCACGGCACATTGAAATACAGGTCTTCGGCGATAAACACGGCAATGCTATTCATTTGGGCGAACGTGATTGTTCAACTCAGCGGCGACACCAGAAAGTTCTCGAAGAAGCCCCGTCTCCGGCTTTGAGCGAAGAACAGCGGAACGAGATTGGAACTTTGGCCGCCGATATGGTTCGCCAAATGGGTTATGTCGGGGCAGGGACTATCGAGTTTCTGTGGGAAGACGGCCAGTTCTATTTCATGGAAATGAACACGCGGATTCAAGTCGAACATCCCGTTACCGAGATGCTGACCGGAATCGATTTAATTGCCGAACAAATTCGCATTGCCGCCGGAGAGCCTTTGCAATTCACCGGAGATAAAATTCGTTTTCGGGGTCATGCTATCGAAGTTCGTATCAATGCCGAAGACCCTTTGACCTTTATCCCATCCCCCGGGGAAATTCGTCAATTTCATGCGGCTGGCGGTCTCGGTGTGCGCTTTGACAGCGCGGTTTACAACGGATACCGCATTCCGCCTTATTACGATTCCATGATTGGCAAGCTCATCGTTCATGGCCGCACCCGTGACGAATGTATCCAGCGGATGCGCCGCGCTTTGCAAGAAACTGTTGTTGATGGCATTAAAACTACCTTGCCTCTGCATTTGTGGATTTTGGAACAACCCGAATTTCTTTCCGGCGACTACGACAATCATTGGTTGGAGAAAAAATTGGCTCTTCGCGCAGAACAAGAAAAATCTGCTGCTTAAGAGGGAAAGAGAAAAGCCGTGGGTGATTCTTTAACCGCCACCGAGCTTCTCACTCTTTACGCTCACGGGTCTTTCCCTATGGCCGAGCAGGCCTTTGATGAAGAGTTCCTGATCGTCACCCCCAAAAAGCGGGCGTTGCTGCCTATTCAAAACCTCCATATTTCCAAGAGCCTGCGTAAGCTGGTGCGCAGGGCCCCTTTCGAAATTCGCACAGATTACGATTTTTCTGCTGTGATAGCCGCTTGTGCCGAGGCGCGTCCTGATCGCCCCGAAACATGGATCAATGCCTCTATTCAGAGTTTGTTTCTAGAGCTTCACCAGATGGGGTTTGCCCATTCCATCGAATGTTGGCAAGACGAAAAATTGGTTGGCGGGTTATATGGACTGGCTCTCGGCGGGACGTTCTGCGGAGAGAGTATGTTTTCCCGCGTCCCGAATGCGAGCAAGATTGCCCTTGTCCATTTATGCGCTCGCCTTGCGGCTTCGGGGTTTTCTGTGCTGGATGTCCAGTTTTCCAACCCGCATCTTGAGCAATTCGGACTCTATGAAATCCCGCAAGAGGAGTATGTGCGTCTG
>JAGOQV010000106.1 GCA_018063145.1 Alphaproteobacteria bacterium | reverse complement strand
AAGGCAACCTCGCCGGATCAATCACCGCGGCTCTTTTCCTACAAAATTTTGTGCCAAACGATGTTCCGTGGATTCATTTCGATCACTGCGCGTGGGAATATGCAGGCCGCCCGGGCCGTCCTCGCGGAGGAACCGACATGGGGATGCGCTCAGTTCTCGCTCTGCTTGAACAAAACTTTATCAAGAAAAAGAAGTAGCCGATATAATAGGCCTAGTCGTTATAGAGAACCTAGTGAACCGTTCTCGGCCCAAGTTTTAACAAAGGAACATTGTACCCTTTGAGTTCTTTCGTGTTTTTGGCATCCACCAGCAAGATGGTCTCCCCCTTGGACTCTTCTACCGTCCGCGCAGGCCCGTCTTTGAGTTCGTAGTTAACCATGTGGTCTGACTCCCCATCCTGCGTGGTATAAAAAACGAGAACAAAAATCTTGGCATCACAGTAGTACTCAACGTGCTTCACGTTTGCCGGAAAGCTTTCGTCACACATCATGACAATTCCACCATCCCGAAGTTTTCCTAGTTCAAATTTTGGTTGCATTTTCTATCCTATCGTTAGCTGGGACTTCCCGGTGATAAAGACGGCGTTCTTTGCATTTGCTGCTGTGCAGGTCCACTGTTCGCCAGTTGTTGACTAGGCTCTGCCGAAGGTCCGCTAGATGCATAATCGGCCATGACCCCAGACATTTCCTTCGAGGGAGGTTGTCCAGACAAAGCGTCTTTCATAGGCTCCACCCCCGCCAATTTTGAATCAAGTTCAGCTGCAGGAAGGGCCTTATTTTCCTGAGCAACAGGAGCAGGCTCACTTCCCGCTGTTGCAGCTTCCAAGTAGGCGACGTCCACTCTTTTAACATAGTCTTCAGTGGACTCCATTTCGCCCTTAGGCTCCATTTTTCCTTCTTTAATCAATTTAGCATCCATCCCCACGTTCAATCCATCCTCAGGAACGTAGAAAAACCGCGCGAATTCGTAACTTCCACTGTAGTTCATCACATTCTTCTTGGCATCCGGATCAAAAGCGTCCTTTGCATCATATTCGCGTTTTAATATCCCCCCGTCATCTTCTCCCGCCCCAGCAAATCCGTTCTTTCCGGTCATCGCAATTTTGCTACCATCAGGGCTCACATCAATCCGATTGAAATGGTAATCTCCATCGTTGGTGTAAAGGGCCACAAGTCTATGCCCCTTCGGTATATCCAGCTTTGACGGATCGCTCCCTGCGTCCAGAGCCCCATCCTGAATAACGCGTTCAGTAATCGTTTCTTTATCAACTTTGCCGTCCATGGCCTCCATGCCCATGTTAACATTCCCCGGAACAGCACCAATCCCAATAGGGTTAGCCTTACCCATATCTGCGCCTTCCACAGCGTAGGCGTAACAGTTTTGCCTCAGATAGTCGTTATTGTGAACATCCCCAATTCTGTGCTTAATGACAGCCTGAAGGGCCTGATCTTCAGGCTCTGAACTCTCTCCCTGCGTAGCAAGAGTTGTCGTCAAAGACGTGGCGTGACGAGAGAGTTGAAATTCCTGCCCCGGATGTTTTTTGTCCCAATCCGCTCTTTCTTCTTGAATCAGGTCCGGCAAGTTCTTTTCTGCATACTTAATCATGGCTGCATCGCTTTGAAGAACTTCCATACCGACGGATCCCGGCTTCTTTTGAACCTCCGTACTTCCATCAACGCCGAAGACGTCCTCCGACTTTAAGCGGCCCATCTGACCCATCAGTTTTTCGCCAACGCTCATTCCATCACTCATTCGACAACACCGTCTCTGTTATATCTTCCCACGGTATATACTAAATCAAAGGTGTTAATTTTCTATAAAGCGTCCAGCATATCTAATGGCCAAATAAAAACGGAGGGGGAAACCCTCCGCTTTTGGCTAAAATCCAGCCAGTTTAGACACTCCCGTACCAGCAACCTATTTCTGAGCGCGAATAACCCACCCATGCGCAAAATTGGCAAGAACTGTCGTACCATAGGCGTGGGGAACCCTACCGTTTTCGTCGGCTCGGTGAGCAAGGCGCGTTATTGCCGCATCCAAAGGAAGGCAAAGGCCCCGCATCATCACCCGAATCCCGCGTAAGAGCCATGAGGGAATCCGTCCCTGAAAGCTGGCCAGCCAGTTTTCGATCAGCGAAAATCCAGTTGTGACAGGCCCCCAAATAATCGGGATGATTTCAATTTTGTCTTCAGCAAAACCCGCCATGTGCAACCGGTCCATCCACCACTGCGGCGTGTGGCGGTTGTAATCATGTGGAGAGCCATGCACATTGAATAAAAAAGGAACCCCTATGATCGCCTGCCCCCCTGTTTTTAATACGCGGTACAAATCAGGCAGGCATCGCTCGACATGATTGACGTGTTCCAATGTGTTGAGCGAAATAAGCGTGTCATAGGTCTCACTCGGCAGAGAGATTCCCTCGTTCAAATCTTGAACATGATCTGGCTTGAGGGCTTCCTCAACATTCAAACTCTCATAAGCTAGATTGACTCCATTTTGACGCAGCAGGGGAAGGTAAGAGGCCCCTGCATATCCACCCACATCAAGAACCCTCCCCTTAAAAACCTGCCGCGCCAACACCTGATATTCAAGCGTGCGGTACAGGCTGTGGCGGCAAAAAAGAACAGAAGGAATCCGTCCAAAGAAAGGAAAATCAGGGGAAAGTAACGGCACGGCCAAAAGCTCCGGTTTGAGTTTCCTCTTTTTCGCACCATTCCCCCAAAAGGTCAAAGCAGAATGGGTTAGATTACGCCCTGATCGTACCAAACGCAGTACTGAAAAATTTCTTCGGAATTGACGGTGGAGGTTTTTGGATGTGCCCTAAAATCAACCCTGCTTCACGCGGGTATTTTCATAGGAAAATCTTGTATGTTTTTTACTATCGGCAGAAGAAATCAAATGCCCACATAGACGAATACACAAAGAGTTAATCATTGAGTGGGATATTTGTGTCCAGATTGTGTCATCTGCCAGTATCCGCCCGTATCCAAAATCGGAACTATCTAGGAAAAACAAAGTAAATAATTGAAATACTGTCAATTGATTTAACTTTATATTTATAATCATTAGTATTATTTTAATTACACTGGGTTATTCATCGCTAATTCGGATATTTTCTGCTCTATGTATGCTCAGGGTCATTTTGTTTTATTAAGAACCGTTCCGAAATTGGATATTTTTTCTAAAAAAAATATCATTTTCCTCTTGCAAACCTGATCTGCTTTTAGTATAACTACCTTACACACCCTCTATTACCGCCGTTTGTCCGGAGCACCCAAAAGGTCTCCGGACCTTTTTTTGTGCGGGTTTCAGAGCAAATAGTCGCGCAATAAAGATACAGAACCTGCTCGACAGAAGAAATTTTACGTCTTAAAAACTTCGGAGGAATTGGCGATCCCGGCAAGGCTCGAACTTGCAACCCTCTGCTTAGAAGGCAGATGCTCTATCCAATTGAGCTACGGGATCATCCTAGAATTATGCGCCAACCTCTTCAGGCGGCACATATTTGAAATTATCAACATAGTTACGCGGAGAAACTCTCCGCTCATGGCTTGGCTGGACTGTGTAGGCCCAACCTTTCTTCTCGGCAAAGTCCACGGCCCCCTCCGCGCTGTCAAAGCTCAAACGAACTTGATTCAGCGTATCCCCTGAGCTGGTCCATCCCATCAGGGTTTCCGGCTTGCGGGACGAGGTCAATTCATATTCCAAAACCCAATCCTGCGCCTTGGCCCGCCCCGATTGAAGAGCGGACTTAGAGGGCCGGAAAATACGAACATTTCTCTGAACGGACATTTTGAACAATCCCCTTGAATTTCCAGACTAACCTAGACGAATTGCCAAATGATTAAAAGGGGCTTTTCCGCCAAAAAACTAGCGATACTTGCTTCCTTCGAG
>JAGOQV010000039.1 GCA_018063145.1 Alphaproteobacteria bacterium | reverse complement strand
GATTGCTGAAAGAGCGGATCAAGGTATCGCCGGATAACTGATTCGGTAATGTCCCCGCTCGACCAGCCTTCTTCGGCCAAAGCCACGAGCATTTGGCAGGGCTGAGAAAAAACTTCAACTTCAGGACGCAATTCTTGTAACTGCCGTGTATATGCCCCACTTCGGACTGTTCCGCTGGTGGCGATGATCCCAATCCGGTTGTTTTTTGTAACAGCCAGCGCGGCTTTGGCGGCAGGTTCAATCATGCCAATGACTGGAATCGGGGCGGCCATCTCCTTAACCGCCTCTAAAGCATGGGTAGAGGCCGTGTTACACGCCACAACAACAGCTTTAACATTATGTTGCAACACAGCGCGGGTGAGACTGCGCGAGTAACGGATGACCGTTTCTGGACTTTTGGTGCCGTAAGGAAGCCGTGCCGTATCCCCAATGTAAACGTAAGATTCGGCAGGAAACCTCTCCACAAGGGCTTTAAGAACCGTCAATCCACCGATTCCAGAGTCAAAAACCCCAATTGGGCCAGAAGAAGAAAACGAACGGGACACGATTTATCTTTTGTTCAACTTTTTAAGTGATAAAATAGATCTATGTTTCCTATCAGGACATTTCGGGATGGGCAAGCCATTCAGGTACAAAACAGCCTTTCCTCGAAGTCTTCGCGGAAACCTCCCCAAACACAAGGAGTAGTAACATGGAACTATCCGTTCACGGCAAACAGATGGACGTTGGAGATTCTCTTCGCGCCTATGCAACCGAAAAACTAGGCGAACTCAACGCCAAATATTTTAACCGCGCCATTGACAATACAGTGACGTTTTCGCCCGAGGGACATGGTTTTGTTAAAACCCATATCTCTCTTCGCGTGGGGAAAGATATTCTGGTGACAGCCACGGCAATTGAGCCAGAAGCGTATGCGTCTTTTGATGCCGCCGCCGCGAAGGTTGCCAAGCAGCTAACACGCTATAAGAACCGTCTGCGCGACCACCATGCCCGCCTTGAGGAAACTCCCGAGACGGAAATGACCAAAGCTCATGACTATGTTTTGGCCAGCAAAGGACTAGACGGGGAACGTATAGAGGAGGAAGACGAGGACTCGCTACCAGTCGGAAAAGATCCGGTCATTATTGCTGAAAACCCGATGCGGATTCAGAAAATGAGCGTCGCCGACGCGGTTATGCGTATGGATTTGTCTGGTCAGCCTGCTTTGCTGTTCCGCAACCCGAAGAATAACGCAATTAACATGGTTTATCGCCGCATAGATGGCAATATTGGCTGGGTAGAGCCCTTTGACGCTGATACGCAAAAATCTATCGCAGCAGAGTAAAAGATAAAGCCCCTTTCAGAAACAGCCCCTTAAAACGGGCTGTTTTTTTATTGGGATTCTCGTCTTACCCTTTTTGCTCCCATTTCCCTTGTTCGCTTTGCTGCCAATAGGTCAAGGTGTGTCCTGCATCTTTCCATTGTTTCCAATTGGTGCGGCCTGCCGCAATTTCTTCAGGATTTGATCCATCCAGAAGAGTACAGCAAAGGCTCCAGTTTCCCTGAAGATCGGCGGTGGCTCTGGGCATCAGAAACAAAACATCTGCGCCATGAGGATTGTCAAGACCCACCCCAACCAGAATGGACTGGTTTGCCGCATCTTTGCTGTTTGAAAGATCGTGAGGCAGAAAGCTGTCTGCCGGATGAACCCACAGAGCATCGTTGATCGAGTCTGCTTCACTTTGTGTCTCACACCGAACCATGATTTTGTGACTTTTGGCCCGCGCACGGACAAGAAGTTCAGGCAGAATCTGGGCAGGTGTGGCGCGGCTTAGATGGTAAAATTTTATATCCATAAGATGATTGTTGCCATAATTGTTATATTTGTGCTAAAGACCCTCTCAGCGTATAATTTTTCTTCATGGGAAGGAATCTTAAAAATGGATTCTCGTATAACTACCTTGTTTGACACAACTTTTGAAACACTCATCCGCCGCTACTACATCCCCCTTCCGGTGGTTACTTTGGCGGATATTTTTTCCCGAATGATGGACAAGGTGCAGGGGAACAACGCCAGCTCATGTCCAAAGCCGCTGCGGGCTCTTCTGCGTTATTGCGAGATTCACGATCGTTCGGCAGGAGGATACTTCCATGATATTCCCCCCCAAGCTGTGGCGTGGCAATTGGTCACTCTCTCTTCTTCGGAACATTCGGATCGTGAGCCTAGGGTAGACTCCGAAGGTCCTTTGCACATCATTGCGGATGAGGTTATTTCTATGGAGACGTTGGCTGAAAGGAATCCGCAGGTTTTTGAATCTCTAAAACAAGACGGTTATATCGCCTTGGCGCGAAACGGGAAGGATACATTCATCCCCTTGCGAAACGGGGATGTGGTAACCAACCGGAGTTTTCAAGTTATTTTTGATGGTACGACTTCGTGCCGAGAAGCCAGACCTGCCTTAACCCTACCATGAAGTTACCATCCCCTTCTTTAGATTTATTCTGCCGAGTTGTTGATAATTTGGGCGACATTGGTGTGTGTTGGCGTTTGGCCCGCCACTTGGCAAATGACTGCGGGGTGTTTGTTCGCCTATGGGTGGATGATTGGATCAGCTTTTCCCGCCTTGAACCCCGCTTAACGCTGGACGGGGGGCCTCAGACGATTGATAAGGTTTTGGTTCATCAGTGGAAGGACCCGTTTGAGACAGAGTTTTACGGAGATGCGGCGGATATTGTGGCGGAAGCCTTCGCGTGCAATCTGCCTCGTAACGTCATTGCAAAAATGGTGGCAAGATCAACGCCTCCGGTTTGGATAGATCTTGAATATTTGTCTGCGGAGAGTTGGGTGGAAGACTGCCACGCGCTCCCCTCTATTCACCCAGAAACGGGGCTTCAGAAAACACTTTTTTTTCCCGGGTTTACAAAGAAAACAGGGGGTCTTATACGGGAATATAGCCTTATTGAAGCGAGAAATACCTTTCAATCAAGCAAAAACGAGCAAAATATCTGGAGAAAACGCGTCAAACTGCCGGAATGTGACGAAAATATCCTTGATATGAGCCTTTTTTGTTATAAAACCGCCCCAATTTCCTCTCTTTTCGATCAATTATCCGGCTCTACCCGCCCCGTTCGTCTCTTCGTCCCAGAAGGGGTTGCGTCTGAGGCGGTTTTGGCATGGTGTGGACGCGCTGCTTTATCCGCCGGAGACTCGGTTTCCAAAGGGTCTTTGATCCTTTGCGCGGTTCCGTTTCTTTCCCAAACGGATTATGACCGCTTGTTGTGGACCTGCCAGCTTAACTTTGTGCGGGGAGAGGACTCTCTGGTACGGGCAATTTGGGCTGGTCGCCCCCTGATCTGGAACATTTACCGGCAGGAAGAGGGAAGCCATATTCCAAAACTTGCGGCGTTTCTTTCCAAATATTCACAAAATCTGGGACTGGAAGAGCGGGAAAGGCTTGCAGATTTTCATACAATGTGGAATGAAGAAGGCCAACTGAGGAATGGGTCATGGGACCGTTTTCTGGGTCATCTGCCTGCGCTGGAGAAAACGACCAGATTATGGGCAGATGATTTGGGGAAATATCCTACACTTGCCGAAGCCTTACTGGCTTTTTGCTCAGAGAAAATGAACGCTAAAAAATTATAAGGACAAACTGTCATGAAATTAGCTCAAGAAATGCGCCCCGGGAATGTGGTCGTTGTCGACAAAATCCCCTTGGTGGTTACCAAAGCGGAGTATAACAAATCCGGTCGGAACGCATCGGTCATGAAGTTCAAATTCAAAAACCTTTTGACTGGCACAACGTCCGAGGCCGTTTACAAGGCGGATGAAAAATTCGAAGACATTATCCTTGAAACCAAAGAGGTAACCTATTCCTATGAAGCAGGGGATATGTACGTCTTTATGGACTCTGAATACAATCAATACGAACTTTCGAAAGAGGACATCGAAGGGGTTCTGAAATATCTCGAAGAACAAATGACCTGCGAAGTAACTTTTTATGAAGGCCGTCCTATTTCGGTTGTTCCTCCTACCAAAGTGGTTCGTGAAGTTATTTATACCGAGCCAGCCGTTCGCGGCGACACGTCAGGCCGAGTCATGAAAGCAGCCAAACTACCTTCTGGTTACGAAATTCAAGTGCCAGCCTTCGTTGAAACCGGCGAGAAAATCGAAATCGACACCCGCACCGATGAATATATTTCACGGGTGAAATAGCCTCAGAGTTTTTAGGCTACAGCCGGCTGGGGAGTACAGAGTGTAGGGGCCGAGGAACCTTGTCTTTCAAGAGCTTCTGGTTTTTGTTCCTTGTGGAATTTTATGCCTTGCAAGATAAGGGGAACATAATGCTCCCCAGCCATCCGAACGTCTCCTTCCCCGAAGTGCAGAATCTGAGGTATCCCTTTTGCGTAAAGATCGGAGAGTCTTCTTGGTAGGGGGGTCTCGCACGCAAGGAAAAAGGCTCCGTTTTCTGAGGGGAAACAACTGGCTGTGCCCAGATTGAACAAAGAGCCTGCCTGCTGGCTGACAAATGTTCCAAAGTCAGGAAAGCTGATGCGATGATGGTTTTCTCTAAATGTTTCCGTTAAGGAAGGGTCGGCTGTTTCTTTGTGCCCTTTTATTGTTTTGATTCTCCACTCTCCCTGTTTATGACTGAACTGAAGCGTGTTTTTCTCTAGCTCTTCTAATCCTTCAGCAATTGGGGCGAGAATCTCGGTAGTATAGCGCTCTGCAAGGTTAGCAAGTCCCGACCCCGCAGGAGCTTCATAAAAGTGACATCCTGAACTTGACATTTTAAGGCCTTCTTATAGAAATTACCCCAGCGCGCTAGCGATACCCGAGTCAGTAGAAAAAAGCAAGTTTTGCTTGAACCTTTTCCAAGGGCTTGAGTTTCCCCCCAAAATCAGCAAGATGGGCGGCATGAAATTGCTCTTGATCGGTTCGGGGGGCCGCGAACATTCCCTCGCTTGGAAATTAAAACAATCACCTCTTTGTGAGTCGTTGATCTGTGCCCCCGGGAATGCAGGAATCGCCGAAATCTGCCCCTGCGTGGCGGTGGATGTGTCGGACGTTTCCGGCTTGGTCCAACTCGCGGTGGACAGGGAAATTGATCTGGTGGTGGTCGGACCCGAACTTCCCCTTAGCCTTGGGGTGGTGGATCGCTTGCAAGAAAAGGGAATCCCAGTTTTTGGGCCAACCCAATCGGCAGCGCGTTTGGAAGGCTCCAAAGGCTTTATGAAAGATTTGTGCAGAAAATACGGAATCCCAACAGCACGCTATGAACGATTTACCGAAGTAGCTCCAGCCGAAGCGTTTATTGATAGGCTCGGGGCTCCTGTCGTGGTCAAGGCCGATGGTCTAGCGGCTGGCAAAGGTGTTGTCGTCGCCAGCACAACCGAAGAAGCCAAGGCAGCAGCGCGGGATATGCTCTCTGGCAATGCCTTTGGTGCAGCAGGGGCTTCGGTTGTGGTCGAGGAATTTCTGGATGGAGAAGAAATCAGTTATTTCGTTTTGGCAGATGGCAAAAATATTCTTCCCCTGACTTCGGCACAGGATCACAAAAGGGCTTATGACGGAGATCAAGGCCCTAACACAGGCGGAATGGGGGCTTATTCTCCCGCTCGCTTAATGACCCCCGCACTTGAAGAACAGGTGCTGGAAGAAATTATTAGGCCAACCGTCAAGGCCATGATCGCAGAAGGATGCCCCTTCACAGGGGTCTTGTATGCAGGGTTGATGATCGTCAAAGGCCGCCCGCTTCTCTTGGAATATAATGCCCGTTTTGGAGATCCTGAATGTCAGACTCTGATGCTCCGGTTGGATGCGGACTTGGTGGGCGTTCTTAAAAATGCAGCAGAGGGAAAACTAGATCAAACCTCGGTGGCGTGGCTTGATAATCCTTCGATTTGCGTGGTGATGGCCGCCAAAGGCTATCCGGCAGACCCAGTTAAAAACACACGGATTGGCAATTTAGAAACTGCAGCAAAAATAGAAAACGTGGAAATATTCCACGCAGGAACTTACGCCGCAAATGGCGAAATTCTAAGCAATGGCGGACGTGTGCTTGGCGTGTGCGCTGTGGGGGATACGCTGGGAAAGGCCTGCAATTCGGCATATCAGGCGGTTGATTTGATTGACTGGCCAGAAGGATTTTGCCGCCGCGACATTGGCTGGCGGGCCTTGAAGGAAGATAAAGCCGCTTAACTAAGAACGCAAAAAAAGGCCGGAGAGCTTCCGGCCTTGAGAGGTTGTCAGTTATCAATTCAGGAGAATCTCTGGAGCTTTTCGAGCCGATGGCGGAGAACCATCTCCAACTTGCGGATGTCATCATCGCCAGCTTGCGGCCACAAAGCATGAATAGTATTCCGGTAAGCGTTCATCCGGTTGGCCATGAGCTGATCGAAAAGGGCCATTTTCCGGCTAGTCTCCAGCAGCGCAAACGCCCCAACAACATCAAAAGAGGAGGCAGGATGGGATCTACTCGACGGGACATGGGTCATGGACAACGTGGTCATGGGCAAAATCCTTAACAAGAGATGAACGGCTAATGAGGTTAATATATCCTTAATTTTCGGCCCTGTCAAATATATTATGAAAATAAAAACAAGATAATTTGAACTCCCTATTAAAATCAGTATGTTAGGTCTCAAGAAAAGGATAGCCCGTCATGACCGGAACGCATCGCCCCCAGTTGGACGACAGTTTGAGTACCCGCCCCCAGCCTGTGGTGGTGCTTGTAAACCCCCAAATGGGGGAGAATATCGGGGCGGCAGCACGGGCCATGCTCAATTGTGGCCTCTTTCATTTGCGGCTGGTTGCCCCCCGCGATGGGTGGCCAAGTGAGCGAGCCGAGGCAATGGCCGCTGGTGCGCTGGAATTGATGCCCTCTGTTGAAGTTTATGAGAGTGTGCAAGAAGCGGTTGCTGATTGTCACACCGTATTTGCAACAACGGCTCGGGCGCGAGATCTTGTGAAGCCAGTCATGACACCGCGCAGCGCGGCGGATTTAATGCAGAAAAAGATTGGCGGGGAGGAAAAAGTGGCGATCCTCTTCGGTGCAGAGCGGTCAGGTTTGAGCAATGAGGATGTGGCTCTCGCTCATATCCTCATTACCATTCCCCTCAACCCGGGATTTTCATCTTTGAACTTGGCGCAGTCGGTATTGCTGATGGCCTATGAATGGTCACAATTTTTGTTTGAAGCCCCTGAAGTATCCTTGCCTTTGTGCGAAGGACGACCGGCCACGCATGAGGAGTTCAGCATCTTTTTCAACCGCCTTGATGAGGAGTTGCAGAAAAAAGGGTTCTTCCGCGTGGCAGAAACCAAGGATTCCATTTCAAGAAATATCAGGGGGCTTTTTTCACGCATTCAACCCAGCGATAAAGACATCAAGTTGCTTCACGGAATTGTATCTTCTTTGATTGGTCTTCGGAAAAAAGAGCCCGCTAGCGAGAGCGAGACTTGGCGCGAACAGGGATAGGCCGAGGTTGGCGAAAAGGCCCCAGAATCGTTTCAATGAGTTTGTCGATAAATCCTGCCATTTTCTCAGACTACCCGATAAACCTTGCTAAAATGTTAAAGCCGCAGGATTTCCTGCGGCTTTGCACAAAATGTAGAGACGATTGCCGATTACCGGCTGTAAAATTCGATAACGAGGTTTGGTTCCATGTGAACAGGATAAGGAACATCCTCAAGCTTAGGAATGCGAACAAAGGTTGCTTTGCATCCGTTATCTTCCATCGAAAAATACTCAGGAATGTCACGTTCCGCAGATTGTTGTGCCAACATCACAGCAGCCAATTGACGAGATTTCTCACGAATTTCGATCACATCGCCAGCTTTGACTTGATAGGAAGGAATATTGACGCGTTTCCCGTTAACCTTGACGTGGCCGTGGTTCACAAATTGGCGTGCGGCAAAAACGGTCATGGCAAACTTGGTCCGGTAAACAACGGAATCAAGACGGCATTCCAGTTGGCCGATCAGGTTTTGCGAGGCATCACCTTTCATGCGAATGGCTTCGAAATAATAGTGACGGAATTGTTTTTCGCCAACGCTTCCGTAATAGCCTTTTAATTTTTGTTTGGCGCGGAGCTGCAACCCATAATCGGTTGGCTTGGTGCGGTTTGCCCCGTGCATCCCTGGGCCGGTTTGACGGACGTTATAGGGGGATTTTGAGCGACCCCACAGGTTACATCCAAGGCGGCGGTCAATTTTATGTTTTACGCTTTCACGTTTTCCTGCCATTTGCAGAACTCCTTTTTCTTGTTGTTGTCCCACTCTCCTTGACTGGATTGGCGGAGGGTTCAAGAACCCCTCGTCAACGCCCGAAAACCACGGGACTTCATGGGAATGGCCGGACTATATGTATTTCTGGCAAAATGTCAAATTCTTCCTTTAATTTTTCCGTATTTAATTGATTTTTGGCCCTAGAATGGTAGGGTTAGCCTACTTCTGAAACAGTAACGAGGAACTTTTCAAATGTCTTGCAAAGATGCCATGATCCCGAGCGTTATTACCTTTTCCCCTGAACAAACGGTGGGAGAAGCTCTAGAGACTCTCCAACAATACGAAGTCCGCACCGCGCCGATTGTGAATGCCAAAGGAATGTTGGTTGGAATGTTTGGTCTTCATACATTGATGCAAAGCCTACTTCCGGTGGCGGCCCAGATCGAAGGGGGTCTGGAGGATCTTGACTTCGTTGTGGATGGAACCCCCGGGGCAGCCAAGCGCATTCGCAAACTTGCTCCGCGCAAAGTTGGTGATTTTATGGACGAAGATGTCGTGGTTCTTCACCCTGACTCCAGCATGATGGAAGCTATTCTGCTTCTGGCCAAAAACGAAAGCCCGATTGCAATTGTCGAGGAAGATAGCCAAAAATTCATAGGGCTGGTGTCGGAACAATCCTGCCTTGATTTGCTATACCGGACTCTGGCCGAAGTGACAAAGGACGAAGCGCAAAGATCACACGGTCGTGCTTCGGCCTAGTGTTCTGGCGTTATCTTGCGGAGAGAGAGTCAAGCAAAGTTTCCAAATCAGGAGAAAGCCAGTCCGTTTGTCCGGCTTCTTTTCGGATCATCTTTCCCGCACGGTCGAGGATAATGGTTTCAGGCAGTTTGAAGGTTTGAAAGATATCCTCTGTCAGAATTTTATGTTCATCCCAAATAACCATCATGTTTGAAGGGGGACGTGTGGCCTGTTTTTTGAGAAAGTTTTGAATCTTCTCGGGGCTGCGGTCCGTGGAAATCGCCAGAATAATGACTTTTTTCTGATTTTTCTGCGCCATCCTAAGAAGGGCCGGAAACTCGGCGACGCAAGGGGCGCACCATGAGGCCCAGAAATGAAGAATAACCGGAGTTCCTTGGAAAGACGCAAGCGAAGCAGTTTTCCCGTCCAAGGTTTTGAAAGTAATATCAGGGGCAACCTGAAACTCAGGGCGTGCGATCTGTTGTTGCTCAGTGGAGGAACTTAGGAGAGGGCGGTCTTGGTCCAGAAAAAAAGTCAGAAGGCCCGCCCCTAAGACTGAGACAAGCAACAGAACAAGATTAAGGCGCATGACGAAGAAGCCTTCCATGTTTTTGGGAATGAATCCAGATTAGGCCACCAATGAGAATTGTTTCAAAAAGGCTGAACAGCCCGAGACCCCAGAAAAGACCATCTGTGAAGCCGTAAGAGTGAAGGCCAACGCCTAGCAAGTTGACCCCAATCCAAGCAAGAGCAACCACTACGTTGAGATAGGCAAGCCCTGCCAGCCAATAGAGAAGGGGAATTTGACCAGCAAGTTTTCCGTGAATCAGCCAGACCAGCCAAAGAACAATCAGCAAGGCCCCGTTTTCCTTGGGGTCCCATCCCCAAAATCTTCCCCAAGACTGATCGGCCCAGATACCGCCAAGAATCGTTCCAACCGAGGTAAAAAGGAGAGCCAGAAGAGCCGTGTTGCCAAGAATTTTTATCAGTCGTTGAAGAGACTCTCCCACAAGCCGATTTAGTGCCGTTCCTATGAGAATAAAATGGGCCATTACGCCAGCAATAACACACCACCCATAGCCAAAGGTAATACAAAGAACATGGGTGGCCAGCCAGAATTGGGTGTTAAGAACAGCCGTTAAAACTTGCATTGTGTCACTGGGGCCGCTCAAGCTCTGGGCCATAAGGCCAAGAAATAAAGCGGCGATGCTAGCTGTGAGCAGTCCCGCTCCTTGCTGCGTTCGCCGTTCAATCGTGACCCCAAGCGCAACACAGACAAGGCTAACAAAAATCAGGGACTCATACAGCGTACTCACAGGGGGGCGCATGAGAATCAAAATACGCGCAGCAATTCCAAGAAGGTGGAGTGCCCCGCCAAGGCCAAGAAACAGGATGGTCCCTTTGTAAAAAATCCGCGAACCCGAGAGAAAGAAGCCTATGCAGAGCAGAAAAGCTCCACCATACAGGAAAAGACTGGCTTCAAATGGCTGAAGGATGTTGTAGGTTCCCTCAAGCGGAAACCTCCAGTCAGAGGCGGAAGGTTCTTGTTCTTTGATGCTTTGTTGCAATTCGCGGATTGCCAATTTCCAGTCCTGCCCATTCGAATGTTGCCAAGCCAGAGCGATTTTTTGCCATTGACCGAAAACTTTCGCAGTTTCTGGAGACCCGTGGCCATTTTCGATGATGTCCCAAGGTGCGTGCCATTGGTCGGTGTCACTAGGCCAGCGAGAGGGAACAACGCGCAAAATAGTGTTGCCTTTTGCGGCATCGGTTAACGTCTTTATCTGGAAGGCAAGCAGGACAGAGGCGGATTCTCGGTCTGTATAATGGGAGAGGTCCATCCCCTTTTTGTCGAGAACTTTCTTGGCCGAAAGTTGCAAGTCTTGCTCAATTTTTTTGATGTCGAGGTAGGAAATACTATCGGTTTCTGACTTGCCCAGTTTTTTGAGCAAGGGGGCAGAGAGCGAGACATTCAAGGGAAGAAGTAGAGAAAAACTCCGCATGATCTGGGTGTATTCATAGGCATCTTCATGCAGATCAAGAAAGAGTTTTTCCTGATGCGTCAGAAGAGCCGAGTCTTTCTCAAGCAAGAGTTTGGTTTGAGGATAGGTGGCTTTGAGGCCGGAGGCTAGCTCCGCAAGGCTATAGATAGGTTTTGGTTTCTCTGTAAGGCCAAATTGATGGCGGAGCGTAGGATCCTTGATCTTGAAAACTTCAAGCGTTGCCGCTTCAGCAGGTTCGAACAAAGACAAAGCTAACCACTGTATCGCACTCATGCTTTCCAAGTGGTCTTTGCCAAGATATTTTTTCAAAGTAGATCTGGCAAAACTATCAAGCGGTTTGATGCGCCCATCTTCAAGGATGGGAAGAAGAGAAAAATCCTTCATTTCAAGGCGAGAGCTGGGAAAATCCTTCCCTTGAACACTTTCTGCCAAAGCCGGTATAACGCAGCAAAGAAAGAGAAAAAGGCTAAGAAAAAACAGCTTCATGGCAAGGACCGCTTGAGGCGCAAAGAAATATGAAAGAGAAGGCCAAGAGCAATCAATGCACTCGCGAGGTAGGGAAAAATTCGTCCACGATTTTGCACAACGGCCAGAACGGTCGCAGGGGTCTTGTCGCTCAAATCAAAAGAAGATTGGTAAAATGTATAGCCGCGATAGCGAAGGGGCTGGTTCATCGAAATAGTGGCTGGCCAACTTCCAGTCGCATCATGGACCATCACATCGGAAGAATAAGATTTGGCCATATCGGTTCCCGGGTGGAGCTTTTGCTCAAATTTTTTCAATTCAATCGAGAAGGGGAGTTCCTGTGTTTCTCGCTCAAGAGCAATTTGGAAAGAATGACCATTTTCTTCAAAAACGGGGGGTTGAGGGGCTTTATCGAACGTCAGGTAGGGGCCATCGTGAGAAGCGGAACCGGAAAGGGTAAAGGAAATGCCCGTCCGGTTTTTCTCATCTTGGGGGTCTGGTTTGGCGGCGGTGAGTTTTGCCCTGCCATCCGTCCAGACAAGGTCACAATTCTCACAATAGGTTGAAATTGTGAGGGTAAGCTTTGTGCCTTGAATATTGAAACTTTGTCCGTTTGCAAGATCTTGTGCGGCCACAACCAAGAGAGGCAGTCCGTCTTTGCGAATAACCATCTGTTTTGCGTGGTAATCTTCAACCATGTTGCGCGATGTTCCTTGGGGAATCAGCAAATAGCCCTCACGGGAGGCAAGAGCGGTCAGAAGAGCTCCGAAGACCAGTAAAATCACTCCAAAATGGGACAGATTGGTTCCGGCCTTGGCCCAAGACCACTCGCTGCGCAGCAGAAACTTGGCCAGCAGGTTAACAAAAAAGATCGTCAAAAGGGTTGCTCCACCCGGAAAGGGCAAGATTCCTCCTATCAGAACGAAAAAAGACGAGAAGTATTCCTGCTGGGCCGTAAAGGTTCCAATAGTTTTCTGGGCAATCGTGCCAAAGAGGATGAGAATCATCATCGCGGGCAAAGTCCAAAACAAAATATTCGGACGGGCAAGACGAAAGCCGAAAGGAACAATTTTTTTGAGCAAAGGGATCATGGTCTTGGTTTTATCTCAAAGGGAGATGGTTTCAAAGAAAAAGAGTTGAGCAGGTTTTAGAGGAAATTTGGCGTGTATAACTTTGTGATCTTATGCGTGTCAGGTTCGAGAAAGTGCAGCCTCGTGCTAAATTTGGCTGGGTTTTTATGATTCTGAAAACAAGCAAAGTTGGAGGAGCCTGTTTAGTCGTTGAAGGCGTTTATACGCAAATGTCTTATCTCTCTATGCTTTCTGGCGGGACCAATGGTTTCCGGCAGCGGGTCTTTGTGTGCGCAAACTTTGCCGTCTTCCGTAGATCCCGGGCGCATAGGTGAAGAACCAAAATTTTTGCCGCGTGTCTCTCCTGAAGGGGAAAAGGAAATTCTTTCGGCAGAAGAAAGAGTCTCGCCAGAAATAGAAGGAGCGAATTCTCTTTTCTTAACCTTGCAAGGCGTGCAGGTTGAGGGTGGAAGTGAGGAACTGCGAGCCATTTTGACGATGGTTTTTAATCCTCTCTTGAATCAGAAAATCTCTCTTCAGGAAATTTTAACGCAGCTCGCGGCGGTTAATCAGACCTATCTGCAAAAGGGCTATTTGTTTTCAAAGGCAGTCTTGCCGGAACAAGAGATAACGTCTGGTGTTATTCAAGTTGAGATTGTCGAAGGACAAGTTCACGATGTCCGCATAACAGGGGAGGTTGCTGCCGCTGCAGATGGGGGGGTTCTGAGCGATGCCAAACGCCGGATTCTGTCCTTGCGTCCATTTGATATTAAAAAATTTGAACGCTATATGCTGCTGCTCAATGATTTGCCCGGGGTAAAGTTCCGGAGTTTTTTGGTGCCAAGTGTTTCTGCCAAGGATACTCCTGGTGCTTTTGACGTGGTGCTGGAAGGACAAAGAATGTCTGCGCGCCCATCGGTCTCGGTTGATAATATGGGGTCCTTGTATGCAGGGCCGTGGCAGACCTCCGTTCGGCATCAAAGCCCTGCATTGATCGGAGAGTTCGATACAATCAACGCTGTTCTGCAAGGGTCTTTGCCAACGGATGAAGTAAAACACGCGAGTGCAGAATACTCCAATTCTCTTTTTGGCCTCTCTGGAGTGAGTACCCATGTTTCTTTTGGCCAAGGCGTAACAAAAGCGGGAAGCAATCTTGGCATATTGGATGTGACCGGATTCGTAAGAGACATGGGGGTCGGTCTAAAGTACCAATGGCTGCGCAGCCGGACAGAAAATTTACTGATCGGCCTTGGGTTTGGTGCAAAAGATTCTCGCAGCAAAATTCTTGGAACTGAAACACAAAATGACCGCTTGCGTGTAGCTAGAGCCTACGCGACTTATGATGTGAGTGATCGTTTTGGTGGGGGCGGCGTATCTCTCTTCCACTTCGAATATAGTCGGGGGTTGAATGTGCTGGGGGCAACGGATCGGCAGTCGGCAAATCCATCACGGATTGATGGGCGCAGCAGCTTTGATAAGCTGAGCTTTTTCGCCTCGCGCCAGCAAAGTTTAGGAACCCGCTTTGGTTTGTTTTTTGGACTCAAAGGCCAATACGCTTTTCAATCTTTGCTCTCTTCCGAAGAGTTTGGATTTGGCGGGAGCGAAATGGGGCGTGGTTACGACCCTTCTGAAGCAACAGCAGATAGTGGCCTTGCCGGAACATTTGAATTGAGATACTTCCCCCAAGAGGTACTGAATGGCTTTTCCATGAGTCCATTCCTATTTGTCGATGCGGGCAAGCTCTGGGCAAGGGGGCAGTCCGATCAGTCGGTTCTTTCCTTGACCTCGGCGGGAGCGGGGCTTCGCTTGAACCACGAGGATGGATGGTCATCGAGTGTTATGGTGGCCTTGCCATTGACATATTCTGCAAAGAACTCACCGCGCTATGCTAATGGAAACAGCCCTCGGTTTCTGATTTCCGTTGGAAGAAAACTTTAGGAAATTTCATAACGTTAGGGGTTGGTGCAAAAATGCAACTTACCTCATCATTTTCAAAGAGAAAGAGTTTTGGAGCTTGAACAGGGGAATCGTTCGTTAGACGCTTACCCGCAAGGAGAACGTGATTCTTCCCATGATTTGCAAATTTTAGGAGAATTTTAGAATGAAACAACTACTTCTATGCGGCGTTGCCCTCTGCGCTTTTGTGGCAACTCCCGCTATGGCGGCGGACAGTGCCGAAGGCGTAAAACTCAAACTGGGTGGTTACCTCAAAGGCTACGTTAGCTATGTCAGCCAAGACGATTCGACCACTTCAGTTCGCAGTGTTGATATTTTGCGGGCAACCGAAGTTTATTTTGATGGTTCGACAAAACTTGATAACGGCTTGACGGTCGGAGCTCATATTGAAGCCAATGCAGACGTTGGCGATGGTTTTAGTGTAGATGAGTCTTATGCCTTCTTCTCAGGAGATTGGGGCCGCATCAATTTTGGTGGAAAAGATGGCGTTGCTTACATGATTCAAGTTGCCGCCCCGTCTGCTGATAAGGACGTTGACGGCATCAGCCAAAAAATCCAACCATTCAACTTTGCTGCTGATGGTATCACAGTTGGTGAAACCGACTATGAGCAGAACATTTCGCTTAAAGCCGATAAAATCACATACTTGACCCCAGTTATGTCCGGTTTCCAAGGTGGTGTTTCCTATACCCCAGAAGCAGATGA
>JAGOQV010000105.1 GCA_018063145.1 Alphaproteobacteria bacterium | reverse complement strand
TCACCAAGAAACTTCTGTTCTGGTCAGTTGAACGCGGCCAATGCGTTTGCCATCAAGTTCCAAGATGACAATTTCCCAATCTTTCCATTTCAATCGTTCGTTTAGAACCGGAATACGGGCGAATTCGTGCAAGATAAATCCGGCAAACGTCGCAAAATTTCCTTCAGGCTCGTAATCCAGTCCGGTTTTGTTGCAGACCTCGTAAATAGAGGCTTTGCCATCAATGATAAAGCTGCCGTCTTCTTGCTTTTCAATTTCCATCTCGACTTCGACATCGTCGCTCTCTGGAAATTCTCCGGCAATGGCTTCCAGCAAGTCATGGTGTGTGACAACCCCCATGACCACGCCAAATTCATCAAGCACGACAACCATATCTGCCCGTGCATTTTTGATGGTTTCAAGAGCCTTCAGGATGCTGGTGTTTTCATGAATAAACAGCGGCTCTTTCATAATTTTTGAAATGGCAGGCATCCGATTTTCACGGATCAGGAACGGAAGAAAATCCTCACGATTTATAACCCCTAAAGCGGAGTCAATGTCATCCTTTCCAACCAAAAGCTGAGAACGGGACGTTTCAACAATCTGGTTGCGGATTCCTTCGTCATTCTCGCCAATATCCAGCCATTCAATGTCTGTTCGAGGTGTCATGATGGTACTGATAGGGCGTTCAGTTAGGTTCAAAACCCCCTTCAGCAAGTCTTTTTCAAAGGGACTGAGCAAATCTTCATGGGAGGCTTGTTGCAACAAAACCCCTAATTCATGGCTGTCTTGAGTTGCGTCATCTACATCTCGGGCCCCGAGAACACGTAGAACGGCATCGGCTGTCCGTTGGCGCATATCCGAAGGTTCGGAAACTCGTTTTTTGAGCTTAATCTGGGCAAATTGGTTGAAAAACTCAACGGTAACAGAAAAGCCAATCGCGGCGTAAAGATAGCCCTTGGGAATATGAATGCCAAAACCTTCTGCCATCAAGCTAAAGCCAACCATCAGCAAAAAGCCAAGACACAGCATAACGATGGTTGGGTGTTGATTGACAAAGCGAATTAACGGCACACTGACTGCAATCATCAAGAAGATAGCAGCCGTGACCGCAATCCACATAACGGGAAGATGTTCAGTCATACCCACGGCGGTAATGACGGCGTCCAGAGAGAAAACCGCATCCAGCACAACAATTTGGGCAACCACCATCCAGAAATTGGCTTTGAGAGAGGCCTTGCCTTCTGAATGCCCTTTTCCTTCCAGTCGTCCGTGAATTTCTCCCGTTGCCTTATAAAGTAGGAAGATACCTCCGAAGAGCATGAGAAGTTCACGGCCTGAGAAAGTGCTTCCGAATAATTCAACGATAGGATCGTTCAAAGTCGCAAGATGCGAAACGAAGGCAAGAAGAACAAAGCGAATGCCAAGGGCCAATAACAGGCCGACTTTGCACGCTAAATTGCGCTGTTGGGGGGGGAGTCTCTGGGCCAAAATGGCAATAAAAACCAGATTGTCCAGACCAAGAACCAACTCCAACAGGATCAAGGCAAACAAGCCAACCCAAACTGTTGGATCAAATAACCATTCCATTTTTTATAATTATCTTTTCCCAAGTTGTAAAAGTGCCCTGATTGTAGCCAACAGAAGAAGGCTTATAAAGCGGAATCTCTAAATAATAGGCTGGAATCCCCATAGGAATAAAAGCGATATCCCGTTTTAATGGCATGGGCATAAGCTTCTTTCATTGTTTTGAGGCCCGCAAAGGCCGAAACCAGCATAAAAAGCGTTGATTTGGGCAGATGAAAATTGGTCATGAGAATGTCCACAGTCCTGAATTTATAGCCAGGTGTAATAAAAATGCGGGTTTCCCCCTGAAAAGGTTGAACAAGTCCCTCAGGAGAAGAAGCCGATTCCAAAAGTCGCAAAACTGTTGTCCCAACTGCGATAACGCGTCCCCCTTGCCTCCGTGTTTCGTTGATGAGGTCGGCCACCAGCGGAGAAATCTCTCCCCATTCGGCGTGCATTTTGTGGTCGTTTGTGTCTTCCGCTTTAACAGGCAAAAAAGTTCCCGCGCCAACATGAAGAGTCAGTGTGGCGGAACGAACCCCTCCCCTTGATAAAGCCGACAATAAATTTTCTGTGAAATGCAAAGATGCTGTTGGCGCAGCCACTGCCCCATCGCGAGAAGCAAAAATTGTTTGATAGTCGGAGGAATCTTTCTCATCCACATCACGTTTGGACGCTATGTAAGGGGGCAGGGGCATTGTTCCAACGTCCTCAAGCTTCCTTTCAAGCTCTCCTGCTTTGACATCAAATCGCAGCAGAATTTCTCCCCCCTCCCCTTTTTCGGTAATTGTTGCGGTAAGAAGACCTTCTCCAAATTCGATTAAATCTCCGGTTTTTAGCCTTTTGGCTTTTTTAGCAAAGGCCCGCCATTCAATCGGGGACTCCCGTTTATGAAGGTTGCATTCAAATTGGGCCTCGCCCCGCCGTCCTATCAGATAGGCTGGAATGACTTTGGTATCATTAAAGACAATCAAATCTTTGGAAGTTAAAAACTCTGGTAAGTTGCAAACTTGAGAATCGGTAAAGTTTCCATCTTTTACAATCAGCATCCTTGCAGAATCTTTTGGCTCTGCTGGACGAAGAGCAATCGCGCTCTCAGGCAAGTCAAAGTCAAATAGGTCAACCTTCATCGTTTAGAACCGTTCCATCGGCACGGATTTTGAGCCCATCAAACGACATACGATAACCCGCAGGCAAAGAATTATTTATCTTTTGATAGTCGGCATTGTGTTTCATGTGACTGAGATAAACTCTTTCTGCCCCTATTTTTGCATTGAGTTCTTGAAGCCTTTTCCAATTACAGTGAACGAAAGCCGTTTCAAAAAAGAAGTCAGCACAGTCGGCAATCCAGACTTTAACGCCTTTTAGAACATCTATCGCGACATCATCCAAATTGGACATATCAGTCGAATAGGCAACATCGCCAATCCGCAACCCCAATGATTGCCCTTGCCCATGTTTTTGCAAAAAGGGAATTACTTCGATTCCGGCAATAAATTGAGGTTTGGCTAAATTAGTAGGCGCAATGGTTCGGGGCGTAACTGTGGGAGGATAGGTTGGAGAGGTTTGGATAAAAGCGTGAGGAAAACGGCGTTGTATTTCAACAAGAGTTTGAGATACAGAGAAGACAGGTATTTGATTTTTCGCTCTTTCAAAAAAAACCCGCAAATCATCAAACCCATTGATATGATCCGAATGTTCATGGGTGTAAAAAACCCCGTCAATGAGTTTGATCCCCTCTCGCACTGTTTGGAGTCTAAAATCCGGCCCCGTATCAACGATCAAGGTACTGGCTCCATCAGAAATCAAAAGGCTGGAACGTGTCCGCGTATTCTTTGGCTCGGTCTCATCACATTCCCCCCAATCCCCACCGGCGCGAGGTGTTCCGTAAGAGTCTGAGCACCCAAGAACTGTCAGGATTACATCTTCCATGAATTCCTCCTATATGAGATGAGCTTTGTTAAAGAGGGCAAAAAAGTTCTGCGTTGTGATGGTGGCCATATCCTCGATAGAACGTTCGTGAATGTCAGCCAATACTTTTCCGGTCAAGGGGACATAGGCTGGTGTATTCATTTCGCCGCGATGAGGTTCTGGCGCAAGAAATGGAGAGTCTGTTTCCACCAAAAGCCGATCTAGAGGAACCTTTTTGGCAATTTCCCTTAGGTCTTCGGATTTTTTGAAAGTTAAAATTCCAGAGAAAGAAATATGAAACCCAAGCTCTAACGCCGCTTCGGCAAGGGCAGGGCCGGAACTGAAACAATGCATTACGCCCCGCATCCCCTTCCCTTCTGTTTCTTCGCGGATAATTTGAGCAATGTCCGCATCCGCATCACGCGCATGAACAATCATAGGAAGATCTGTTGCAAGGCAGGCTTGAATATGTCGCCTAAAACAGATGGCCTGATCTTCAGGGGAGGAGAGCTTGTAGAAATAATC
>JAGOQV010000038.1 GCA_018063145.1 Alphaproteobacteria bacterium | reverse complement strand
GGAATCAACCCGATAAATCCATTATCATGATGGATGCAGCTATGGCACACCATGTTAAGGAACACGGAATCGGCGGCGAGCTTGATCTTAACTCGGTTTATTACATGATCTCTAAAGAGACCGGTATCCACCCAGAAGCCTTGAAAAAATAGCAGGTAGTTTATTTTTCGACTATTTCGCCCTATGATCTCGGCCTGAGAAAAGCGAGATGGCATGGCACAGGTACAAAAAGTTCTTCATGTTGTAGCAGGAAGCGGGAAGGGTGGGGCAGAAACGTTCTGCCTTGACGCTATTAAAGCCTTGCATGACGCAGGAATAAAACAACACATCATTTGCCGCGCTCATCCGCATTACCTTGCCGCCTTTCGTGAAAGAGGTATTCCGTACGACACCCTCTCTTTTAGCTGGCTGTCTCGCCTTTTTAATGGGCCGTATTTGATCCGCAAACGGGTCAAGAGCTTTGAACCCGATTTGGTTCACGCGTGGATGGGACGAGCTGCCTCTTTTATTCCAGCTAAGCTTCCTGTTCCTGTGCTTGGCTGGTTTGGTGGATATTACGGATTAAAGCGTTACCGAACATCCGACTGTTACATGGGCGTAACCCGTGACATTGGCCGCCATCTCATAGAAAAAAGCAAAACGCCGGACCGGTGCTTTGTGGTTCACACTTTCGGAACACTCGAACCAAGCCCCCCCGTCTCCAAAGCAAATTTTAATACGCCAGAAGAAGCTCCGGTGGTTTTGCTTCTTTCGCGAATGCACTGGAAAAAAGGTGTAGACACTCTGCTCAAAGCCGCCCAAAAACTGGAAGGCGTCTATTTCTGGCTGGCCGGAGACGGGCCGGACATGGAAAAATACAAAGCCTTGTGCCACGAATTAGGGCTGGACGAACGAGTTCGTTTTCTAGGTTGGCGGCATGATCGAGCCTCCCTTCTAGAAAAAGCAACTGTTTGTACCCTGCCCTCTCGCTATGAACCTTTTGGAACAGTCATCGCCGAAAGCTGGTTTTCCGGTATTCCACTGGTTGCCGCCAAAGCGGCAGGAGCTAGCCAGTATGTCACTCACGATTTTGATGGTTTACTGTGTGAAATTGATGATGTGGACGGCCTTGCAGAGCAACTGCGCCGAGCCCTTCAAGACCATGATCTGCGCACCCGCCTGATCGAGAATGGCAAAACAACCTATCAGACATTATTCAGCCGCAACGTGGTCGTCAAAAGTCTGATCGAAGCCTATGAAAAAATCATTGCCCTTGGAAAAAAATAACCAAGATCACACAACAGTGTTAACAATGTGGTCAGGGAAAATTTTGCGGGCCAGCTCTGTATCGCGAAACCCTAAGGTTTCAGCGGCAGGAAGACAATCTTCAAGGATTTGCAGCAAATGCGCTTCGTTAAGAGGATCGGGCATCCGGCGAAAGAATGGGTCACATAAAAGTGTTCTGGCAATCGGGGCCAAATAGCATTTCTCACTTAATTCTGGAGTGGGCAACCGCGAGAGACGCAAAACATCCTCAGCTTTTAGAGAACGAGATGCACCAGAGGCAACACCCCGACGAAATTCTTCATCCATTGCTTCAAGGGTTTGATGATCCAGTTCTTCAAACCTTCCTTCTTCTTCCATCCAGCGCAGCATCAAGTGAGTGAGTAGCGAACTATCCTCAACCATATCAGGATGGCGGTCAGCCATTGCCCGAAACGCACTACAAAGATCCCCCAGATCAGAGACAATTAGCGAATGCCACAAGGTTGGAAATTCGGCCTGATCGAGCTCCCATGCAGCGGTAAGAAGAATCAAATCCTGATCGCCGCGGCAAAGCCTTTCCCACAAAATTCGGTCTTCAACAGCTAGGTTCCCACTATTTTGAATCCCAACCATACTGTGCCAAATTAGGCGCAACCCTCGCAGCATTTCGGACAAAAACAAGCAAGCAGCCTCAGGAGAACGGGCAAAAGTCTGTGCCGAAGGAGAAAATCTTGGCAAAATGAGAATCCGTAACTGGGGGTCAAGAACGCACTGTCCAGAATCAATATCGTCAACCTCCAAAGACCATTCCTCAATTCTGGCCTCGGCAATTAAGGCCCTAGCCACCGCACTTTCTGTGAGAAGAGACAGGGCCCAAATCAAAATATCTTCATCTGTAGCCAAACGAAGGACAGTACCTTCCTCATCGCCGTCTTCAAGGAGTTCTGCCTGATCTTCTGCAAGCTGGAGCAAATCTTCCAAAGCGTAAGCTTCGCCTTCCTCATAGACGTCTTCGTCGTCCATCAAGAAAAAATCATCGTCCATCAATGCGGAATCGCTGGAGAACCCAGCCTGAGAAATAAACATACGGTACTCTTATACTACGATTAGTCCCCTCTCGGAAGACTCAGAAAAACAACATCCCCGCCCGCACCTGTCGTACCGTTGGCACGAGAGGAAGATGGATCGCCCCCATCCCGACTGGGCAGAGGAATAACAAGGGCAGAAGGCCTAGAATCCTTTGCGGGAAGAGAGGGTTTAATTTCTTTTTCAGCTTCGGTGAAAGAGCGTTCAAATTTAATGAACCACAAGAAGTTAGCGTTAGCGCGGTCCCGAACATCGGTAAACACTGGGTCAGAAATGATTTGGTTAACAACCGGAGTCAGATAATTTTGGCCAAAAGGCATTTTTCCTAATGCCTTTAGCAAATCAAGGGCAATCATGCGCGACGCTTCAACATTGTCACTGAAAGCATACCCTTGGTAGTCGGCCAGCATTTGTTGAATGAGCTGACGATCAGCCTTACGACACCGCTCAGACAAGAACCAAGACTCCAGCGTTGCCCTAGCCGCCGATCCGGAATGAATCGAGCGAAAATCAGAAATCGCCTCCCGTGCAAAAGCGCGGCTAAGATCAGAAAGCGGGGAGTTTTCAAGACGCATCCACGCGCTTTTTTCACCAGAAAGCTGCAATTCCCAAGCAACCCGAACCATCGCCGCAACTTGATCGGCCGTTTGTGCACGATTGATTAAAACCGCAAAGTCAGGATGGAAGGCCAGAGGGTGAAGACCCGCACCATTCTTGTGCTGCCACATCCGGCGCAGCTCGCGAGCTGCCAAAAGAATCTGTAAAGGAAGATCAAGATCAGTCCGTATCCAAATAACTTGTCCAGCGCGATCATAGGATGCATCCATCACTTGACGCGAAGGAGAAAGTTTAACGCCTTGCAGCGCGGCGAAAGACAAAAACTGAGAAGCTAAACGACTCTGTTGCAAAACTTCCAGCAACGAATCAAGAGAAGGTGGCGCAGAACAAACGCGCTCAGTAGCGAAACTTGCATCCTCAAGGAACAACCGAGACGTGTTGTTTTCAGGAACAACAAAATCTTTGGCAATCTTCTCATACGCCTCTGTTTTTTCCCGAAGCTGAGCAATATCGCGCTCCAAAGCCTGAAGAACCGGATCATCAAAGAGCATATCCTCGTCGGTCACATCCTCAAAATCGCTGTAAAACAAGGGCTGGTCACTGATCCATGTGCAACGAACCGGCTGGCTGTTATTCAGCGTATAGGCAAAGCGACAATCGGCCAACTGCCAGATCTGCAGCTCAGCTGTACCGCTATGATTATCATCAGATCCAGAATTCTTGTCCATGTCCCCTTCCACCTCGCCAGTGGCCTATCCCTAACTCTCAGTGTACACGCGTCTGATAAACAGATCCTAAACATCACCTTAGTTGCTTATAGTTAGTCTGTTTGCTCACGGGACCATCCTAGCCGGAGAATCTTAATAGAAGGTGAGCGGCACAAAAAATATGTCGTTTTTCATCCCCAACCGCTCGCAATGCCCTAAAAGCGAAAGGTTCTTTTGATAAATCTTGTTTTGTCACCTCTGGAAACTATATAGTCTGGGGAAGAAGACAGTGCCGCAGGCTGTGGGCTGTCGATATTTTAACTTGAACTCGCTCATAACCGAGGGGTTGATAATGACAGCGCGGATCTCTCTTTTTGACTCTCCTCTCTTTTTGGGATTTGACCAATATGAAAGGACACTGGACCGGATTAAGAAGACAGCTCAAGAGGGTTATCCTCCCTATAATATTGAGCAAACTGGCCCAAATGGGCTGCGAATCACTTTGGCGGTTGCAGGTTTCACCATGCAGGACATGGATGTAGAGATAGAACAAAACCAGCTAACCGTCCGTGGCAAGCAGCAAGACGATTCCGATCGCGTTTATTTACATAGAGGAATTGCCGCTAGGCAGTTTCAAAAGGCCTTTGTCTTGGCCGATGGTATTAAAGTTTTGGGCGCAACACTTGATAATGGCCTGCTTCATATTGATATGGAAAGAGTTGAGCCTGAACGTCACGCCAGAAAAATTGAAATATCTGCCCAATCCCCCTCGGTAACTTTGTCAGGACGGGCAGAAACCAAAGCCATTGAGGACCAATCCAGCTCTCCATCTGGACCAGACGAAAAGAGCTAATCAGATTTTTAGCTTTTAGAAGGCTTTTTCACTAAAAAAATGCTATCCTGTACAGGAAAGGACCTTAAACCATGAACCAAAGCAGTGACTCCCCTCACCACATTCTGCGCAGCCTGTCTCCGCGTGCTTTCCTTGCTTTTGGAGTGGACCGCGTTGCTTATATCAAACTGGTCACCATTGAGAACCGTCCAGCTTATGCTCTCCACGCCGCAGACGGCACGCCGCTTTCCTTAATTGATACGTTTGAGGGAGCTGTGGTTGTGGCCCAACAGAACGATCTGAGCCCCGTTTCTCTCCACTAGGCCTCCTGCGAGGCACGCCCTCTCTCTACCACATTTTTGCTGTATCTTTTCTTGACAATATGGTTATGAAAATATATGGTCCAAGCATGGAAAACCCGTTTGACCTGAGACGTTATTTTGCCCTGACAGTTATGGGGAGCTTGTTTTTTAGCTCCTTTGCGAATGCAGCCCTTGATTCCGTTGAACAAGAGACTGTCAACCAAATGAAAGAGCGCGGCGTAGCGAATTTTCTGCTTCTCAATAAGGCCAAGGGAAACTTGGTTATTGTTGAAAACGGGAAAGAAAAAGGCCGGATACCAGCCCTGTCTGGAAAACACAGAGGTGACACACTGCAAGAAGGTTTATCCATCACCCCTTCTGGTGTTTTTCCTCTCAGTCCTGAAAACGGCCCAGACCAGATCTACCCAGCCATCAGCTTTTACAAAGAGGGGAACTCTTCCTATGTAATCCATCCGGTTTCCGGGGCCCGCGTGCCCAAGATACTGGGGGGATCACCTCAAGGCAAACGCGTAACCGCTGGGTGTATAAACGTAACCATAAAAGATTTCTCAAGACTGTTCGGCTTTGCTTCGACTGACCGCAATCAGACTTTTCACGATGCCAAGGACCAACCCATCATGGCTGGAAATTTTCTTGCTGTTATGGAAGAGCAACCTCTTGCTCACAAACCAAAATAAATTGACATAATTTTAATAGTTTGATAGGATCCCTCCTTGAAAAGGGTAGGAAATTAAATTATGGGACTCACCGCCGGAAGACTTGGAAAGTTAATAGAAGCTTTTACGCTCGGGGCAGGACTTGCCCTTTCAGGCTGCGCCACAACGCAGCTTAACACCGAAACTTGCATGGCAGACACAGGCTACCAAGGAAGGTTTCTTTCCTATAGTTCCGGTACAAGCTTTCAGGAAGCTTGTGCGCTTGGAAAAACTGCCGCTTTAACAGTCAATATCCGCAATCAAGACGGAGGCCTGAAACCCACAGCACCTTTGTTTGACACTCAGTTTCGTAGAAATCTTCCCCCAGAGGCTCTACCTCATTACCAATTTTTCCTCAAACAACATGGGATAACAGAAGAAACATTAAAAGAGATTGCGCAAAGCCCTCCCTCTAACGGCCACGCCGCAACGCACGGTCTTGCCTGTAAGGTAGTTGAAACAGTGAGAGTCTGTGATTTTGCTAAGCCAGAAGCTAAATAAAGAGTCTCCCAACATTATTCTGTTTGAAGCCAGCAAAGCCTGAGGTAAAAGAGAGATCGATTGATTTTTTCGTGAGGAATCCCATGCGGTTTTTTATCCTGTGTTTTGCCCTGTTGATTGGCGCATCTTCTTCATTGCCAGCTTTCGCCCAAGAAAAAGTTGTTCCCCCACTCCCAGCCCCTCTTAAAACGATGGTCGAAGAAGGGGCTCAGATTCGTTACCTTGGCAATGACCTTGGCCTTGACGGGTGGGTAACCATCAAAAACGCACAAGAACAATATTTCTATGTCACGCCGGACCAACAAGGTTTGGTGATGGGCGTTTTGTTTAACAGCAAAGGGGATACCGTAACCTTGCGCCAAATCAATCAACTCCGCAAAGCCGAAGGTCCCGCAATTGACAAACTGGCAGGCCTCCCTGATGCCTCCCCTCCACCAAGTCGGGAAGCAGCATCTAAGCCAGAAATCGCCGCCCCAAAAGACCTACCCAAAGACTCATCTGAACCCAGCAAATCGGAAAAGTTCTATGCCGAAGTTGAGAAAGCCAACTGGTTGGCTCTGGGGCAAAAAACAGCTCCCGCCCTTTATGTGTTTATTGATCCAGAATGCCCCCATTGTCACGACATGATTACCGATGTGCGTAAATCTGGCTATTTGGAAAAAGGGTTGCTCCAGCTTCGCCTCATTCCCGTTGGATTGATGAGCGAGAATAGTTTGGCAGAAGCCTCATTTCTGCTCGCCGCTCCAAATGCCGAAGAATTGCTCTACAAACATTTGGACGGTGATAAAAAAGCCCTTCTCGCAGATAAAAACGTTAACACTCAAGGGGTTCAAAGAAATATGTCCCTTATGCAGGACTGGAAACTTGACGTAACCCCATTTTCTGTTTACCGAGATGTAGCTGGAAAAGTTAAAATCCTAAAAGGACGGCCAGACGATCTAAAAAAATTAGTTACAGAGTTGCGATAAATAAATTTTCCGTATATAGATAGTTGCTATGGATAACAGATCAACATTTTTGCTACAGGTTCTTGAAAAACTCGCCTCTCCTTTGGTGGCCGCGATTAGTGAGGTTTCGGTTCGTCAAATGATGATTCCGGACCCAACCAAGCCAGGAGCTATGCGGCCCGAAGCCGAGCAGGTTGCCAGTCTTTTGACCAAATCTACACAAATGAGTATTGGCCTCTCAAATCTGGTTGATATGAGACTGCCAGATAATGAGGCCGACTCGCTCCGTTTGGCTTTAACCAGCCTTTCTTCACCACTTATGGCCAATATTTATCGCCTAGCCGGACGCACTCCTACCGAAGCCGAGATTGAGCGGGTAACCGCCGCTATGAGTGCCGTTATCAGCTATTCAGAAAATTTTACCCCAGCGGGAGATGCAACCGTCCGCATGACGGGGCTTGAAGCGGACTTCATGCCATCTGATCCAGCCCAGATCCGTATTTTATACATGAGTGCCATATTGCCAGCAGTTAACTCAGTTATGGCCTATTCCTTTGGCTTGCCAGAAAAGAAATTGGTACAGGATGTGGCGGATCGTTTGGTTCATGAGGCAAAAACCCTCCGACTTCGTGCCTTTCCTGATATGAATGAAAGAGAAGGGGCAAAATCGGATCTAGCCTTGCTACGTATGGCCGCTTTGATTTACAGCCAATGCCATTTTGCAGAAATGGCTAAACTCATGGCAACTGAGGATCAAGTTCGCCAAGGCCTGGCCCCCACGATGACAACTCTTTGGCAGGCTTTCGGTTTACGGATGCAAATGCTTGAAGTTCTAGCTGACGCTCTCGTTCCCGGGGGAACAGCCAAACGCTCTGGCAGTGGGACAAGCGGAGGTGGACATAACCCCGCCCCACTTCGGGAAACATCCCCTCCCACTGCTGCAGACCAAGGTTCCACGCCAAACGGGCCTCAAGGTAATCCGATGGCATTTTTTGCCAGAAAAAATTCCTCATCCTAGGCAAAAAACAGTATAATGGATACCATGGAGAGTGAAACGAGATGAGTAAAGTTCTTGCGGCTTGCCTAATACTCGCGGCACAAACTTATGAAGTGCCACCAGCGGTCATGGTTGGTATTCTTCAGGTAGAAGGCGGGCGCGTTGGCCAGCAAGTTTCCAACACCAACGGGAGCTATGACCTTGGTCCGATGCAAATCAACACAATTTGGGTCCCCATGCTCGCCGATTACTGGGGGGTCAACCACCCGACAGCTAAACGTTGGATCAGGGATGACGCCTGCACCAATATGGGGGTTGCCGCATGGATACTAAAGCGTCATATGGTTGAAACAGGTTCCTTGTCTAAGGCAATTGCTCACTATCACTCCCGCACCCCCTCTTTGGGATACCGCTATAAGGCCAAAGTCATTGAAGCCATGCGACGAAATGGCCTTATCCGCAGCTCGGCAACAATTCGCCGATAAGTCTGTAGAAAATTGCAATTGGCTTTTTTCAGTGCTTGTTTCTCGGCCCCGAAACCGCTAAGGTGTTATGACTTTCAGGAATGGCCTGAGTCGGGTTGTTCTCGGTAGGTTTTACGAGATAGATAGTTTTTTTGAGAATAGGGTGTTTGTTCGTGATGTCTCGCGCTGTTTTTCTTTTCTTGTTGGTTCCTGTTTTGACACTGCTCAGTGCGTGCGAGCCAGGAAAGCCTTTGGCAATTCACGACCCTCAGATGGTCGCGCAGCCTGATAAGGTTTCAATGCTCCTTGCGCAAGCTGCTGATAAGGCCTCGACTGCGCTTGAAACTCTGGCGGCCGTTGAGCAGAAACGGACCCCGACTGCACAAGTCCCTGCGATCACCGATGCCCCACCAGAGCTACGCCGCGCTGTGACCGTCAACTGGATTGGACCAGTTGATCAAATCACCAAAATGTTGACGGATCGTGCTGGCTATCGTTTTGCAGTTCTTGGAGCTGCCCCAGCGACACCCGTAACGGTTTCGATTGATGTCACCAACAAGCCAGTGATTGATGTCTTGCGCAGTGTTGGTCTGCAACTTGGGGCGCGAGCAAATGTCCATGTAGACAGCTCTACTCGTGTGGTTGAACTCAACTACGCACCAGTCACAGGTCTTGGAGATTTGGCCACGCCGATGACACCAGAATCTGCTTCGGTTGGAATGTAGAAAGGGGAAGGTTCATGTCTCTTTCTGCTTCTTGTTTTTTGATTCGGTCCCTTGCCCTCACCACGGCAGCCTTTATTTGTTTTTCAGCTCTTCCTTGTGCTGTATTCGCAGCGGAGTATGGAGACATCGCCGAAGTTCAGCGGGGACCTGATGAGCTTCAAACACCCAAGACCCTTGCTCAACTGCAAGAAATTCCTGGCTATCAGGAACCAAAGGATGATGAGAAGACAGCCCTGCCTATTGATATCCGCAAGGAAGCGGTTCAAGAGGCTGCTCTCTCATTCGGCGCACGTGGGGGGCTCGCAGCGCGCAGCTACGAAATTCGTGAAGAGCTTTCCTCTCGCGGATCTTACATGGATAAAGTTTTTAACTTTCGCCAACTTTTGATTGCCGCTCCTTCTGGCATTTTAATCGAGCCTCCAATTATCTCAGAATCTCTCAACGCCCTTTTGATTGAGGATAACGCGCAAAAGGCCGCTGTTTCTGATGCCGTTTACAGTATCAATAAAAACGTCCGTATCGTTTCTTCTCCAAGGGATTGGAGAACTTACCTTGAACGTGGATGGGGAGAAGTCACAGAGCCTCCAGAAATTCTCCGTCCTAAAAATGATGAAGAGAGAGCTCTGTGGAGAGAGACTGTTGAAAAAGGATGGGTCCAAGGAGCTTCACAAGCTGACGAAGTTTTTGTGCAAGACTTAAATCGTTTAGTCGCTGATTTTAACGGGATGGTTCGCTATCGTAAATTGCTCGCCCAAGGAATGGTTTCGCCGCCTTTTGCTCAGCAAATAGATCGGGGCGTGACAGTTGAGAGTAGATCTTCTCCATCTGGAACAGGGGGCAAGCAAGATGTTGCTTCCACAATGCGGGTCGGCGATCGAGCTGTCGTGATTACTGGCGTTCCTCAACTTCTGACAGGAACAGAACAATGGCAGCCCGCAAGCCGATAAGCCTTGTTAAGGGCGATCAGAGCCTTGTTCAAACATGGCCAGATGAACCCGGGCGGTTTACCGAGGATCATGTTGACTCTTTCCTTTTGTGGTGTATCAAAAAGGGGTCTTCTGATATTTCGATTCAAACAGATCGCCCAGTTTACACGGAAGTTCACGGGATATTGTATCCAGCAACTTACCGCCCCCTTGACGCAGCAGACATGGCGGTTTTTCTCCATAAAATTTACGGCCCAGACGCACTGGCTCGCCTAGCCTCTGGAACAGATTTGGATGTTTCTTACGAAATTCGTCCTGATCGTTATAGCCGCTCGCGTTTTCGTGTGAACATTACCCCAATTCTTGCTCGGGGCCGCGATGCTGCCCAGATTACGATGCGGGTTCTGCCAGCAGAACCGCCGCGCATGGCAGATCTCAATGTTGAACAACAGATCATTGATGGCTGGGCCCCTCGTCAGGGTATGGTAGTCATTACTGGCCCTACTGGGTCGGGAAAAACGACTCTCCTTGCAGCTGGAATCCGGATGCTTCTTGAGCGGCCTTTTGGCTGTGGGAAGATTCTGACCTACGAGGCCCCAATCGAGTTCACCTATGACACAATTCATAGTCCCCGCTCCCTTGTTGCCCAATCAGAAATTCACCGCCACCTACCTGATTTTGCCGCAGGTGTTCGCAACGCCCTGCGCCGAAAACCTCAGATCATTCTGGTTGGAGAAGCGCGGGACCGCGAAACAATTTCATCGGCAATTGAAGCCGCTCAAACAGGCCACGCCGTTTATACAACGACTCACACAACGGGGGTAGCCTCAACCGTACGGCGGATGATTTCCGCCTTTGACAAACAAGAACGCTCAGAACGGGCTTACGCCCTCATGGAGACCTTGCGCCTGATCGTCACGCAAGCTTTGGTTCCGCGCAAGAACGGCGGACGAATCGGTGTACGGGAATGGATGATCTTCCCTGATGAAATTCGCGAAAAATTACTCGATATGGATTACGAACATTGGACTCCGGAGATCCAGAGGATGATTCCCTTCTATGGTCAAACAATGATGAAGTCAGCCAACATTGTCTTTGACAAAGGGATTATTGAGAAACGCTATTACTTGTTGCTCACTGCAGCAGGCGGGGGACACTGAAATTAACCTTTTGGCATTGATTTCAGATGTAACATCAAAAGATGTCTAAGCAAGTCGCAGAAATTCAGGAAGAGATCAACTGGCATTGGCGCAACACCATGCGACCGATCCGTTTTTTCAAATTTGATGCCAAGGCTGCAATTCCGTTTTGTTTGCTCCTTGTCTATTTGCGCGTCTCGACAATCGTCTTTGCGATAGTAGTTATGCTCTTTTTTTGGATTCTGGAAAAAAACGGTCTCACCTTTGATGCGGCCATGCGCAGTGTTCGCACCCTGTTGTTTGGAAAAGAACGTCCGGCACTAATGGCCTTCCGGTTCCGTCGCCTACGCGATTACGGTTGATTTGGCAATTCTTTCGAAAAACAATGCGAAAGACGCTTGAGTTTTCGGCTCTAGCCCTTTATTTTGCGATACTTGAACTCAGGTATATTTTCGGATCGGGAGCAGTCATGTCCGCCTCTACAATAAGCATAAAAAAATATCTAACTCTCAGCGCAGTC
Organism: Alphaproteobacteria bacterium; assembly: GCA_018063145.1. Classification (GTDB taxonomy): domain Bacteria; phylum Pseudomonadota; class Alphaproteobacteria; order Micavibrionales; family Micavibrionaceae; genus UBA1573. Next base: position 3,703 of record JAGOQV010000038.1, on the reverse strand, counting down.
TTTCTCGGGTTGGTTCTTTTCCTACCCTCTGCGGCCCACGCAGGGTTTGGCTGGACTCCGGCCCCATCGGCGGCCCCATCTTCTTCCCACGAATCAACCACGGCGAATAAGTCTACTCCTCCTGCAATCGCGGGTCCTTTAACTCCTGAACCTGATTCGGCCAACACCCTCCCCGTTCCAGTTGGACCAGTTGAAACAGGACCTCTGACTTCAGCTTCATCGCTAACTCCACCAGCTCCCCACAACACACCAGAGGCTGGTATGAAAACAATGAGCGGAGGGAAAATAGTGGAGGCAAAGCCAACGTCTCCAGCAGCCGAGTCTATTGAAACACCTTCTCTTGAGCAACCTTCCTCTGTCACTCCTGTTGTTCCTTCTCCTTCCCAAGCTGCAGAGAAAATTGAATGGGCTCCAACTCCGGCTGTTAAAGAAACTCTCCCTCTTCAGGGATTTGGGAAAGACCTTCCTTTGGTTTTGGCCTTGCGTCAAATTGTGCCAGTAGATTACGCCTATGGATTTGCAAGCAATGATTTGGCAGGAACACGGATTGACTGGCAGGGCGGCAAGCCTTGGCCATCTGTTCTCTCCGACTCGTTATCTGCTGCCGGACTCCGCGCAGATATTAGCGACAAGGCTGTCTTGATTAGCAAAATGGCAGGATATGCGCCTATCACACCAACTCTCGAAACAGTTCCTCAGAACGACCTTCCTGTTCCCGTTTCTCCTGCTCCTGCTGAAACAAGCGAATCCCAACCCTTACCACTTACAGATGCGCCAACAGCCCAATCTGCCCCAATGGGGGCCGAAAAACCTGTCCCTCAGGTCATTAAAAGCGCAGCATCTAAATTTGTGTGGACAGCACGCCCGGGAGCAACCCTCAAAGAAGTTCTCTCTGACTGGAGCAAAACAGCAAAGGTTGAACTGGATTGGGTAACTCCCTACGACTACCCAATTGGAAATGCCTTTACCTTCAAAGGCACGTTTGAACAGGCCGTTGACTCTCTTCTTGGAACATACTCTCGGGAAAGCCCACGCCCTCGTGGTCGGCTCTATCCAAACCTCCCAGAAGGCCCATCTGTTTTGATGGTAAACTAAGGGCGTGACCTCTCTTTCTGCTAACCTTAAACTCCTTCGTGAACGGATAGAAAAACGCTCACGAGAGTGGGGACGTGATCCGGAGGCTGTTAAACTCTTGGCCGTCAGCAAGACACAAAATTTAGAAAAAATTACAGAAGCTCTTGAAGCCGGAGTTCGTTTTTTTGGCGAGAACCGTGTGCAAGAAGCCTATTCCCACTGGGAAGATCTTCGCCGCACCTATCCTGACCTGCGCCTTCACCTGATTGGCCCTTTACAAACCAACAAGGTTAAAGAGGCCGTAGCATTATTTGATGCGATTGAAACCGTTGATCGCCCAAGTCTGGCACGGGAGCTCCAAAAAGAAATCACCAAACAAAAGCGCAACCTAACTTGTTTTGTGCAAGTCAATACCGGCGCGGAACCGCAAAAATCTGGTGTGGCAATTTCGGATTTCCCCGCCCTATTGAACTTGTGTCAGGAAATTGGTCTTAGCATTAGTGGATTAATGTGCATCCCGCCGCCACAAGAGCCTGCAGGACTTCATTTTGCTTTACTCAAAAAACTAGCCAAACAAAACGGTCTCAACGAATTAAGCATGGGAATGAGTGGAGATTTTGAAACTGCCATTCAGGCCGGAGCAACAATCGTAAGAATTGGAACAGCCTTATTTGGCGAGAGAGAGTAAACGTCCCGCTAACCAGCCCCCTACAGAGGGTAAATCAAGGCTTTAGATCTAGTTTGGACAACGTTGCCATATAGGTAACAAAATCGGGATCTTCGCCCTCCATAAGACGAGGAAGAGCTTTGCGGAAATTTTCCCGCAACAACCATTGCTTGATATAATCAACCCAAGAATTCCACATTCTCAGATACTCGGGGTCCGTTTCTCCGTGAAGCAAAATGAAGCTTCGTTCAAACAGAGAAACCACCATTTCGTACAATATATACTGCCGCCGCTCGTCTTCAGCGTTACTCAGTGCCTTGTCATGCAAATCAAGCTCAGGATATTCAAAGAGTTTTTCTTGAATGTCCGAGTAATGGGCCATCAACTTGTCATAGATATCTTGCTGTTCAATACGGCGTTCTTTCTTCTCTTGAAACAGGAAAATTGCGAGCGCAAGCGGAATACCAATCACGGTCGCCACGTAACTGAGTAATTCCATCCATTCGAGAAACGTATAATCAAGTGACATCGTGGGCAAATCATGCCACATACTTGAGCGATATGTCCATCCATTTGATAGAAACAGAGAGAGCTTGTGAAAACCATTCGTCTTGACAAACTTCTTGCTAACTTGGCCTATGGTTCCCGCCGAGAAGTAGGAATTGCAGTTAGAAACGGAGACTTTCTTCTTGAAGGGCAAGCGGTAACTGATCCGGCAACACCTATGCCGCTTGATAAAATTCGAGCAGGCCTTGCCACGTTTGAAGGGGAAGCTCTTGACCCTCTCTCTCCCCTAACTATCATGCTACACAAGCCCCGTGGAGTGACCTGCAGTCATGATGAAGCCGGAAGACTGATCTATGATTTACTTCCCCCTCGCTGGCGGTACAGAGACCCAGTTCTCTCCAGCGCAGGAAGGCTTGACAAAGACTCAAGCGGCCTTGTGATCCTGACCGATGATGGTGACTTGCTCCACCGAATCATCTCTCCGAAAACCCACGTTCTCAAGCGGTATAAAGTGACCCTTTGCCGCAAGTTACAAGGCCATGAAGCTGCTCAGTTCGCCAGTGGCGATTTTCTTATGCAAGGAGATGTAAAGCCTTTGAAACCAGCCATTTGGATTGCCCAAGATGAAAACTCAGGAACAATGATCCTTCAAGAAGGCCGATATCATCAAATTCGCCGGATGTTCACAACAATTGGTAATGAAGTAGAAAACCTGCACCGCTTTCGCATTGGCGCATTAGAGCTGGGAGATTTGCCCGAAGGGGAATACCGCTTTTTGCAAACCGAAGACCTTACCGCGTTGTTTGACCGAGGGTAACTTAAAAACCCCCACCCCTTTTGAGATCAAGAAGCTGAGCTGGTTTGATTTTCGGAGCCTTGCCTGCTCCGCTGCCGCGCTGATCGCCAAAGCGTTCCTTGCTGCGCATTTCCCGATCCACCAAAGCGTCAAAATCGGGAATATTGCCAAGCTCTATCTCTGCAATACAAGCACGGAAGAGGTCACAGCATTTTTCTTCCCATTTATAAACCTTATTTTCCCAGTTTTCATTGCGAATCCGCAAATGGGAGGTCCCCCATTTTTCCTGAACATGAGGCGTAACACGAAGCCACATCAATTGTTGAATCGAAGGTTTTCCAGCAGGTGGTGTGTCGTAAATCAGTTGAATTTCTGCCGCAATTTCATCACCGCCTGGCCCCATACGAACTTCGGCACTGCACGTCAGACCTTTGAAGCTATCAAAAGACGACCACGGATGCGTTTCATACGCTGAAAGAGCGTAGGGAACTCCAAGTTTGTCCATCAATTCGTTCAAGCTCAAGCGCATCAGGGTATCTTCTTTCTGTATCCCTTGGTTTTAAGCCATTTCTTAAGATTCTTCAACCTTTGTTTTAACTGACCCATCTGCAAAGTGAAGATGAAGAACCTGTTGGGGGCGAGTAGCGACCGCTTGGCTA
>JAGOQV010000037.1 GCA_018063145.1 Alphaproteobacteria bacterium | reverse complement strand
AATCCGAAGCCCCAAGTGCCGTATTGTCTATATTTTTTCCGCCCGTGTACCCAAGGCCAATGCGGGATTCAAGAACCCCGCCCGAAAAGACCGCATCGGTAAAGCTGAACAAAAGAACTTCACCAGAGGCCGACTGCGTATTCCCAGACCCATCCATAGCATAAGAGGAAACTGCAAGACGGTTGCCGTCCAGAGAAATGTCGTTACCAAAGTAATCGCTTATATCAAGAGAAACATTGATATTTTTTCCGCCTGTATATCCGTTTCCAATGGTTGCCTGTAGGACTGGATTGGAGAAAACCGAGTCAGAAAAAGAAAAGAGATAAACGCTACCAGAGTTTGTAACCGTGTTCCCAGAACCATCATCATAAAAAGCCCCAACGGCAAGACGATTTCCACTCAGAGATACCGCTTTTCCAAAGTAATCAGAGCCCCCCAACACTCCGCTCATATTGTAATTTTTTCCGCCCGTATAACCATGTCCAATTCGTGACTCGAGAGTCCCTCCCGAGAAGGTCGAATCAGAAAAGCTGAACAAATAAACAGCCCCGCTATCACCCAAGGCATTGGCATTTCCGTCATCGTAATAAGCCCCGACAGCAAGGCGGTTACCGTCTAAAGAAACATCCTCTCCGAAATAGTCGGACGCGCCGAGTTGTGTAACATTGACGTTCTTACCTCCCGTGAATCCGTAGCCAACAATTCCTTCTAATATCCCCCCGCTAAAACTCGAATCCGTGAAGGAATAAAGATAAACCGCTCCGGATCTTCCCATCGTATCGCCAAATCCGTTACTGACCTTATATCCAACGGCAAGACGGTTTCCATCCAGTGAAATGTTAGAGTCATAACCAATAGGAGATCCCCCATTCAGAAAGGACATATCAACATTATTTCCCCCCGTATAAGCACGGCCCATAATAATCGCTGTGGGGTTAAATGTGGATCCAGCAATGATGATGTTTTTGGGGTCTAAAAGAACACTTCCCGCACGCCCATCCCGTCCGGTTTGAACTGTGGCTCCGTAACTCAGATCTCCCGCCGAGGAAATTTCAACAAATCCCCCATCGCCAAGAACAAGTCCCGGAATGGCAGAAATTTCACCCAGAGCCATGGTATCCGCATCCGACCAGACAATAACGGTTCCCCCGTCGGCATCATTCCCTTCGCCATCGGCCCGCAGCCTTGTTCCTCGATCAAGAGTTACGATTTGAGCATTCAATAATTCATCAACAGCCAAATCCTTCCCACCTTGAAACTCGCCGCCAACGCGAATGGTTCCGCCCGCTGTTTCGCCCGAAGCATCCATCTGTGCCGAGAGAAGACGAATGCCACCGCCCGTTACATCAATCTGCCCGCCATCTCCGTTTTCACCGCGTGCGCTGTACCGACCAGAACTCACAAGGTTCATGCCTGTTACCGAGCGAATACTTCCCCCATCGGTTAGACCATCCACGTTCAATCGTGACGTTGAGGTTTCCCATGTATCCCCAAAAGAGTTGACCGTGATTGATCCGCCCTGACCATCAGTCCCCTTAGCTGTGATAGTGTCGGCCAAAGAAAGGGTATTGGCTTTTATATCTATCAACCCACCGTTTTTGCCGTCCGCGCTAATCTCACCGCCCAAGGCAACGAAGCTGCCTTCAATATCAATCTGGCCTCCGTTTTCAGTTCCACTACCCTTTGCTTCTATTTTTCCGGTATTCTGAATCACTGCTTTTGAACCAACCAAGCGAATGTGACCACCTTGCGCGGCAACGGTATGGGATTGAATCTGTCCTTCGTTGACAATCAAACTATCGACTACATTACGGGCTGCCGCCGCTGTGACCAGAACACGACCCCCATCAGCTTTGATTGTTCCGGTATTCTTGACCACCTGCTTGGTCATGGCATCGGAGGCCTCAACCAAAATCAAACCATCTCCGGCAAAATCAATGGTACTGATATCACCGGAAGCCAGAGTAACTTTTCCCAATCTGGCCTCGATAACGCCATGATTTTCGACATGAGGAGCCACAAGCCCTGCGAGTCCTGCCGCCCCAACCGTCATGGTTCCGTGGTTGATAATTTGTGCATCAGGATTTCCCGGGCGGGTCAGCTTGACATCGCCGCCAGCCATAAAGGCAGCATCATCTTCCAGATCACTCGTTGACGCCACAACTCCGCCCACATCAACCCGAGATCCTGCCCCAAAAACGACCCCGTTAGGATTGAGCAACATAATATTACCATTCGCCGTAATCCGCCCTTCTATCTGAGAAGGATTGCTGTCTTGTATGCGGTTGACAGTAATGGACGAAGAAGAAGGCTGCTGGAAATCAACATGCTCCGAAGCCCCCACGTTAAAACTGTCCCAACGAATAATGGCCCGACCGGATGTTTGTCTGATTGTCGTGGTTGAACCTGTACTCTCAATAACCGTATTTCCAGCTACCCCTACGCCCCCTTGAGGGGCCGCCAGAGCAGAAGAACTTGCGCATACCACTGCAACCGCGACAAGGGCTGTCGAGGAAAGCAGGGACCGCGCAGTTGAGTGTGATGCTCTGTAAATCATGTCAATTCTAGTCTAATTTTATCTGATAATGTTAAGGAATCACTTAAAACGAAGGTGACGGAGAAGCTAAATCATAACTCTTAACTGCTTTTTGTATAACAGAAAAAGTTAATATTATTAAAAATTAGAAGGTCTTTTTCACAGAAAAAAGGTAACGAGGGCCATATTCGCTTCCATATTTTGGCGGATTATCGGCCGCACGCGTCAACGGTACAGCAAAACTGCCATCGACTGCCCATCCTTTGGCAAAGTTCATCCGCATTCCTGCCCCCGCTGATGCAGCCGATTTTCTGTTCCTATCCAAAGGGTCTATATTCCAAACTCTTCCGATATCGTAAAACGCATAAGGCTGGAGAGCCATATTCCATTCGGGTAGGGCCTTATTGTAACGAAGTTCAAGCGAAGTCGAAATTCCCCGATCTCCGGTTATCTCCGAAGGATCATAACCGCGTCCCAAATATCCGCCGCCAAAACCAAACTCCTCTGAGGATAAGAGTGGCTGCCATGCATACTGTCCCTTAACGCTCCACAAAGCTTCAAAATTCCTCGCGATTGTCTGCAATCGCGTACAAAGAAGTTCAGCCTTCCAAAAATCGCTCTGGCCAAATTGACGGGAAAGGTTTGGCTCCCCTGTCTCTCGGGCCGCCAGAACATTTAGACCTCTAGAAAAATCTGCCTGTAGTAAATTTAATCCATCATAGCGATCAGAGAATGTATAACGCGACATCACCCCGACTGAACGAATTCGGTCTTGAAAAAGAGGCTCGCCCAATATATCCGTTCCAACATTCTTGTATTCAAAACTAGTACTCAGCAACCATGTCTGATCTCGTTGACGAATTATAGGATAACTAAGCTGCGCGGACATACTAAACGACCGCCCTTTGACATCAAGAATGTCCAAACTGCTTCCTGGTTCCGTCCGGTTCATTTCACTGGATAGCCTGAGATTTGTTCCCGAAACTCCCCATAGGGGTAAGTTATATTCAACACTCGCTTGCCGCATTTCTTGACTGGAGGTTGTAACAACCCCATTCAACAAAAGTTCTGAATAGTTTGTACCTAGGTGGTTGAAACTGGTCCCTGCTCCGAACTGACCAAATCCGGTGAAGTTTGAACCAAACGTATCAAAGGAAACGTAAGTAGCCCCCGTCCCTAACTCGTCCTGATTTTGACGAAGTGTTAGCTTTAATCCACCCGGATCATCTTCGTGGTTTTCAATTTTAGAGAGAACTGAAGATGCTCTGAGTCCTGCCTTATCATTGAGAATAAGCATGAAGCGTTCCAGTTTTTTGGTATTCAGCGGCCGCATGGCCAGAACTTTCGCCGCAAAATCTTCAAGAATTGGACTCTTTGGAAAACTGGGATCGAGCTCGACGGATTCAACGTATCCTTCAACGACTGTAAAGACGATATTCCCGCTATCAATCGCCTGTTCGGGGATAAGCACTTTTGAGATTGTATAACCTTCGTCCAGATAGAGTTGCTGGATACGCGCCATGATGTCAAAAAGCTGGCCAAGCGTGATTGTTTTTCCCAAATAGGGTCGGTAAAAATCGCCAAGCCGATCAGGTGAAAAAGCCTGTGCTCCCTGAATAGTCAGACTATTCAAAACAAATGTCAGATTGGCTGTTTCTGGAGGCAGGGCAGGCTTCGCGCTTTGCGGAAGAGCTTGAGATTGAAGACCAGAGAAAACATCTTTGGGAAGAATAGGTTGATCGACACGCCCAGGGTCAGCAGAAGGCGCAAGAACCTGTGCCTGCGCAGACCCTGCCAAGCATAGAAAGAAAAAGGCGCAAGAAGAGAGAATCCTCTTCGTCATCCTTGCCACCGATCATAGAAATCAACCCCAAAGGGATTATTCATGAACCTGACACCATATTCTAAACGTTTTTATATTACGAAGATCATCCTGACCCGCAGAGTTTGAAAAAAAATTCCACAATCTACAAGACATAAAAAATTAAGATGCACAGCTTATTTAAGCCAGAAAACAAAGAAACGGTCAAACAAGAAACCCTTCATTGCACACGACCCAGCCTTCGGCTAGGTTCAAGAAAACCATACAAAACTTAAGGAAATACAAATCAAATGATCCCCCGTTATACCCGCCCTGAAATGGCCCAGATTTGGGCCCCCGACAACAAATTCCGCATTATGCTGGAAGTTGAAACCTTAGCGGCGGAGGCAATGGAACAAACAGGCATTATCCCGCAAGGAGTTGCCAAGGCGTTGAGAGAACGCGGACAATTTAACGCCGAACGAATTGACGAGATCGAACGCGAAGTCAAACACGATGTGATTGCCTTCTTAACCAACGTCACCGAATATGTTGGGGAAGAAGCCCGTTATATGCACCAAGGCATGACGTCTTCGGATGTTTTAGATACCACGTTTGCAGTTCAGCTTCAGCAATCGAGTGACTTGCTCCTCGCCGGTATTGAAAAAGTCCTTGCCGCCCTTGGGAAACAATCCCGCGCTCACCAAGATACAATCTGCATTGGCCGCAGCCACGGAATCCACGCCGAACCCACCACGTTCGGGATCAAATTAGCAGGGCATTACGCTGCCTTTGCCCGCGCCCATGCCCGCTTGCTTGCTGCTCGTGCGGAAATTTCCGTTTGCGCCATCTCTGGCGCGGTTGGAACCTATGCCACAGTTTCCCCCGATGTGGAATCTTATGTTGCTTCCCGACTCAACCTCGTTCCAGAGACCGTATCAACACAGGTCATTCCGCGAGACCGTCACGCTATGTTTTTTGCGACGCTTGGTGTCATTGCGTCTTCGATTGAAAACATCGCCGTTGAAATTCGCCATTTGCAACGAACTGAAGTGCGTGAAGCCGAAGAGTTTTTCTCTCCCGGGCAAAAAGGCTCCTCCGCAATGCCCCATAAGCGCAACCCAGTTCTGAGTGAAAATTTGACAGGACTATCTCGCCTTGTTCGCTCGGCAGTGACCCCTGCCCTCGAAAACGTCGCCCTGTGGCACGAACGGGATATTTCCCATTCCGCTGCAGAACGAGTTTTTGCACCGGATTCTTGTATGGCCCTTGATTTCTCTTTGCACCGGCTGGCCGGAGTCATTGAAAACCTTCTGGTTTATCCGGAACGAATGAGAGCCAATCTGGAACGTACTGGCGGCTTGGTTTTCTCCCAACGGGTTTTGCTCGCCCTGACCCAAAACGGATTTTCCCGCGAAGATGCCTACCGGATTGTTCAGCGCAGCGCGATGAAAGTTTGGGAATCGGATGGTAAAATTTCCCTGCGCTCTTTGCTCGAACAAGACAGCGAAGTAACTGGCAAACTGGACAAAGCAAGTTTTGAGGCTATTTTTGATTACGCACCCTACATCAAAAACGCTGGTCTGATTATCGAAAGAGCCCTTCTTCTCCTTCCTCAATAGGGAGACAATCAAGGGCCTGTGAAAAATAAAGACCCATCAAGAACAAATGTTTTTGTTGTTGCTCCTGTTTTCTTTTGCTAGATTGCAAATGATAACAATTCTTATTTGCAGGCTTTTCCCATGATTGACACTCTTCTTATTACGTTCCGCGAAGGGCTCGAGGCCTTTCTTATCGTGGCGATTACCCTTGCCTATCTGACGAAAACCAATCGCCTTGCCCTCATTCCGGCTGTGTATGCTGGCGTGGGAGTTGCTATTCTTCTTAGCTCTTATATTGGATACCGCATCGGCGATGAAGCAGAAGAGAATCCCGCTGTCGAAGGTATTATGTCCCTTGTGGCCGGATTTCTGGTTGCAAGCATGACCTTGTATGTCATGAAAACGGCTACGTCCCTGCGCTCTGCCATTGGCAATCAACTGGAACGCCACGCCGTCAAGCCCACTTTAGGAGCGTTGATTGGTATCTTTGGATTTACCGTTTTAATGATTGCCCGCGAAGGAATTGAAACAGCCGTTATGCTAGGAGCCATCAGCGCAGGCTCAGACGCCTCTTCCTTGTTGATCGGTGCAATTTCCGGCCTCGTTCTAGCAGCCAGTGCCGGAGTTATCTGGGTTAAACAAAGCCACAAAATAAATCTACGCCTGTTTTTGCAAGCAACGGGAATTTTCCTGATTCTCTTTTCCATCCGCCTTTTTGTGTATGGCATTCACGAAGTTTCCGAGATGGACCTGATCCCCTATGTTGATAATAGCCCCATCCACATTGCCACCGAACCATTCGGCCACGATGGACTGCCTGCCCAGATTCTCTCTTATGGACTCCTTGCCGTTCCGTGTTTGTGGCTTGCCTTCACTTTTATCAAAGACCATTTCCAAAAGACAAACGAAACCGCTGCTGCCGAATAATAAAAACCATAGCTAAACCCGCAGTGACTTATCTGCCCCCCCACTGGCGTGTCCTCACGCACTTATCACCCCCGCTTATAGGGCGCGGGGATGATAAACTGTGTAAATAATTTACGCTTCGTTACGAAGAAATTTGCAACAAGCCTAAGCAGATTTTTTCGACTTCGTTGTTGGAGCAACCACATCATCCTCGATAGGATCCAACGCTGCTTCTGTGGCTTCATCCCCTTCTGGACCTGCCAGCATCGCATCAGCCACAACACCCGATTTTTTACGGATGGAATCCTCAAGTTTGGCAGCAACCGCAGGGTTGTCTTTCATAAACTGCTTGGCATTCTCACGCCCTTGACCAATCCGTTGCCCATCACAGGAGAACCAAGCCCCCGATTTTTCAACCAAGCCAGATTGAACGCCAAGGTCTATCAGTTCCCCAACTTTGGAAATTCCTTCGCCGTACATGATGTCGAAGTCAACCTGACGGAAGGGAGGAGCCATTTTGTTTTTGACAACTTTCACCCGCGTTTGGTTCCCTACTGCCGTTTCGCGCTCCTTAATAGAGCCAATACGGCGAATATCAAGCCGCACTGAGGCGTAAAATTTGAGTGCGTTCCCACCAGTGGTTGTTTCTGGCGAGCCAAACATCACCCCGATTTTCATACGAATCTGGTTGATAAAAATAACCACCGTCCGCGAACGAGAAATAGAACCCGTTAGTTTACGAAGAGCTTGTGACATCAGACGGGCTTGCAGCCCCACATGGGTATCACCCATTTCTCCTTCAAGTTCCGCTTTTGGAACCAATGCCGCAACAGAGTCAATCACCAGAACGTCAAGAGCTCCTGAACGCACCAGCGTATCGGCAATCTCCAAAGCCTGCTCACCCGTATCTGGTTGGGAAATGAGAAGGTTTTCAATATTGCAACCCAGTTTTTTAGCATACCCGGGATCAAGAGCGTGTTCGGCATCAACAATGGCACAAGTTCCGCCTGTCTTTTGAGCTTCCGCAATAATTTGCAAAGCAAGCGTGGTTTTACCTGAAGATTCAGGGCCAAAAATCTCAACAATCCGGCCCCGTGGAACCCCCCCAATACCGAGGGCAATGTCGAGTCCAAGAGAGCCCGTCGAGATTGCCTCAACCTCCATTTTGTTGTTTTCGCCTGAGAGCTTCATAATCGACCCCTTGCCAAAGGCCCGTTCAATTTGGGCCAACGCGGCTTCAAGGGCTTTGCTTTTTTCGTTGGAAGAACGGTCCATTTCAGATCCTTTCAGGGGGGTCACACTCATTTTCGAAATCTCCTTACAATTTTTACAGAAGTGGTCTTGCTTGTCTATGGCAGGGAATCAGTTAGTCACAACAGATAACATCCCCCTATTGTTCACATTTTGTTCCCATCGTCAACCCACAAAGAACAAAAAACGAACATTTTTATTTTACCCCTCCAAAACTTCCTTCACTTTGGCCGCGAGCTGTTTCAGAGTGAAGGGTTTGGGCAAAAAATAAATCCCCTCGCCCATGTAATCTTTGAGCTTTTCTTCGGTATAGCCGGAAATAAAGACGATTTTGAGGGAAGGAACATCCACCCTGATCTGCTTGGCCAGAGTCGGCCCATCCATCCCGGGCATCATGACATCCGTTATCAACAAATCAATCGGCGTTTTCTGCTCCTTGAATACAGCCAACCCTGCCTCACCACAATCGGCGGTTAAGACCTCGTACCCTTTGTTGGTCAGGGCCCGCGTGCTGAAGGTTCGGACGGCGTCTTCATCTTCAACAAGCAAGATTCTAGCGGTTCCGGTCAAATCAGACACGCTGTCCTCAAGAGACGGTGCTAACGGCTCCTCTTGAACATCCGCTTCGTTCAGGCGTGGGAAGAAAATAGAAAAAGTCGTGCCCTGCCCCGTGACGCTATTAACCCCGAGATACCCACCTGTCTGGCGAATGATTCCATAAACCGTAGCAAGTCCAAGACCTGTTCCCTGTCCAACATCCTTGGTCGTAAAGAATGGCTCGAAAATGCGCTCCAAATTTTCCTTGGGAATTCCACAGCCGCTATCCGTTACATCGACCCTTACCCATTCCCCGACAGGCATAACATCCTCGCCAAAATGCACAGGCTCGGCACTCGAAAAATGCGTTGTGGCAATCGTCAAAGTTCCGCCAGCTCCCATTGCGTCACGGGCATTGACAGCCATATTGACCAAGACCTGCTCCATCTGCCCGCCATCAACCTTAATATAGCCAAGGTTTTCGCCATGAATCAGCTTAAGATCAATATTCGCGCCGATGAGCCGCCGCAGAAGATGGGCAACCTCCGTCAAAATATCGGTAATATCCTGAACTTTGGGCCGCAAAGTTTGCTGACGTGAAAATGCCAGAAGCTGACGAACCAGATTGGCCGCTCGATTCGAGTTTTGTTTAATTTGCTGAATATCTGCAAAAGAGGGATCCCCGGGCTTATGCCGCAACAACAGCAGATCACAAAACCCTAGAATAGCCGTCAACAAGTTGTTGAAATCATGGGCGATTCCCCCTGCGAGCTGCCCCACTGCCTGCATTTTCTGGGATTGAATGAATTGACTCTCAAGGCTTTTTTGTTGAGTTAAATCAATGAAGTGGAAGGCTATGTTATTACCATCACTAAACCTTCTCGCATACATCCTTGCTGGTAAAGATACTTTTTTGCCTTCCGCCCAAAGACGAACCTCAACCGGATCATTCATGGTTTCGCCCTGCTGAATTCGCTTCAGCACAGATAGCGCGTTTTCCAAGTCATCGCGATCGACCAACTCGGCAAATCCCTGACCTTCGATTCGATCAATGGTTTTGCCCAGCATTTCAGACAAGACCGCATTACAGTCTTCGACCTGAAGTTCAGAATTCACAACACAAACCCCCAGCGGAGCTTCTTGGAAAAACCGTTTGAAACGAGTCTCCGAAGCCTCCAGAGCCTGACGCATTGCACGTTCCGAAGTAAGGTCATTTACGACAGCGCGTGTTCTGACCCGTCCGCCCACTTCGTGCACCACAGTTTGGTTAATCGAAGCAAGGAAAACCCGCCCTGCCGGTCCTTTCATGCGCAGCTCACAAACCTGACGAACACCCCCACCATCCTTTATGTCGAAAGGCTGTGCGTTTTGCGGAGGGTCCATGAGGTAGGCGTGAAGACGCCCCTGTTCTAGAATTGTTCCAATATCTTCCCCGACCCAGCGAGCCAGAGTTGCATTCACAAAAACAAACCGCCCTTCCTCATCAACCGAGAAGAAACCGACGGGCGCATTATCCGTAAAATCAATCAATTTTTCGCGCTCTTCGCTTTCGATCCGGTTGCGCTCGTACTGGGCCGTAATGTTATCCAAACGCCAATGAACATACCCTGCCCACCCGGGAACGGGTTGAACCGTTACCCTCATCCAGACATCCCCTGCCGCGCTGGCAAGTTTCAGATCCATGGTATCGGTTAACCCCCGATGTGCCTGATCTGCCAAGGCGTGAAAATGCCCGAGCGCATCCTCATGCCCTGAAAAAAGAGACACCAGCGAATGATAGCTTGGCAACCCCACGGGAGCGCATAATTCCTCGAACCGCCCATTGCACAAAACAGTATTATTGGCCCCATCGGTAATTAGTCGCGCTCCACGACTCGCCTCCATCACCTCACGCAGGAGAACCCGTTCCTTTTCGTCCTGACCAAAAAATTTCAAAATCTGGTTGAGAGCATAAGCCCCAAGGAACGCCCCTGCGACCAAGGCCCCCAGTACCAGAAGAACAGACGTTTGAACTTTGAGAGAGGAAACGACCGCGAAACAATACCCCACATAAGTCAAAGCCACAAAAACCAAGGCCCAAACATTCAAACTCGGTGGCTTGTGCAAGGCCTTAGGTGGCTGGAACGGCTTATGATGCCGCGCTATAAAATCGGCGTGGTCAAGTTTCATAAGGAGGAGAATGCCACATCCTTCTTCCTTTGGGTAGGCAAAGAGCCCCCTAATTCACAGGCTTTGCAGGCAACTTTCCTTTTTTCTGATAGACGAACGAAATAACCTCGGCCACTGCCTTATACAGCTCTTGAGGAATGGCTTCGTCAATTTCGACCGTATCAAAAAGCGAGCGAGCCAAAGGCGGGTTTTCATAGATAATGATGCCATGCTCTTTGGCCACTTCCCGAATACGAAAAGCTACATTATCCGCCCCTTTGGCAATCACCACCGGAGCCTCCGATTCTTTAGGATCATATTTCAAAGCTACGGCAAAGTGGGTTGGGTTGGTAATCACCACATCCGCCTTGGGAACGGCCTGCATCATACGTTGCCGCGCTTTTTCCATCCGCAGTTGTTTGAGTTTCCCTTTGATGTGAGGGTCCCCTTCGGTTTGTTTGTATTCGTCTTTTACCTCTTGCTTGGTCATACGCATTTGTTTGGTGAATTCCCATTTCTGGTACATCAAATCAGCCAAAGAAATCGCCAGAAGGGCAATCAATATCCCTGTCATCATCCGCAAGGTCAAAGAGAGAAGATCGTCCATCATCACGGGGAAAGGTTGGTTGATGGTATGCTCAATTCCGTCAAAATACGGCTCAACCATGACATAGCCAATGACGCCAATCGCCGTCATTTTGAGGGTTCCCTTGATAAACTCGACAATCGAGCGCAAGGAAAACAAGCGTTTGAATCCTTTGAAAATCGAAATCTTGCTAATATCTGGGTTAAGAACCTCAGGCGAGATCTCTAGGCCCACTTGGAAGAACGGCCCAAGAAAAGCGACAACAAGTAGAAACAAAAACGGAATTGCAACAATCCGAACCGTTTCAAAAAACACTTCGCTCAAAATACGCGACAAATCCCCGGGACCTGCGGATAAAAGACTTGGCTGCTCAAGAAATATTTTCAAAAAGTCGCTAAAATCTCTAAACATGGCCGGAATGGCCGTTCCAATCAGAATCGTTGTGGCCAATAAGAGCAACCATGTGTTCATATCCCGCGACTGGGCAACCTGCCCACGCTTTCGGGCCTCTTCCAGCTTTTTGGCGGAGGGGTCTTCGGTCTTAGATGTGTCGTCGTCAGAATCGTCGCCGTCTGCCAATTGCGTACCCTAGCTTGCGCCCTTTGTTTGTTAGCCTGCCCCTAGAAAAAACCGCATCCCCTTCTCATACTCCGCAAGCCAAACCAACATCATAGCGGAAATGACCAAAGTCAGCGTTACCAAAGCCAGAAGAATCTGCACCGGAACCGCTAACATAAAAACCTGAATTTGCGGCATCAGTTTGGACATGATCCCCATGCCCACATACAACAGTAAAACCAGAACCAAGAACGGCGCGGTCATTTGGATTCCCACAGCAAACGCGCCAGCCACCGTATCGGTCAGAAAATTGGCCATGCTTCCGAAATCGACTTCCTTGCCAATGGGGAAAATATCGTAACTTTGAACAATCCCAAGGATCAGCAAGTGATGCAAATCTGTAGCAAAAAGCAACATCATCGCCGTTAAAGTCAGAAAAACGCCAATCACAGAGCCTTGAGACGCCAAAGCCGGATTGAAAAGCTGCGCGTTGGCAAGGCTGGATTGGGTTGAAACAATCATACCCGCCGTATCAATAGCCGCCATTAAAACGCGAGAAATCGTTCCAATAAAAAACCCGATGATAAATTCCATCAAGATCAGACTAAACAAAGGAAACGTATCCGGCAAAGGGTTTGGCATCCGCGACTGCAACAGCGGGAAAAGAACAAACGAAAACGCAAGAGAGAAGAACAAACGGACATTTTGGGGAACGTAAGCGGTCCCTATCCCGGGCATCAACATCACGGCTGTCCCAACCCGAACAAAGCACAGCAAAAAGGCAAAGACTCCCGTGGTGAGGAAAGTTTCAAGATCGGACACGATTCTTCCTCCCTCGCTCTTGCCTATTTAATCGCTACAATATGGTCGGCCAGAATATTCATAAACTCAATCAATGCCGTCGTCATCATCGGCAGCAAAGCGAAAATAGCGAAGAAAATTGCCAGAATTTTAGGAACGAACACCAGCGTCACTTCTTGAATCTGCGTCAAAGCCTGAACAAGTGCAACTGCTGTTCCCACCACCAGCCCTACCAACATAATCGGTGCGCTCAGCTTGATGCTCAGCATAATCGTCTCGCGGACCAAATCAATGACTTCGGCTTCGTTCATAAGGGGGAGTGTAAATCCTTCTCTCCCCTTCCGCAAACGCAATTATTCAGGTTTACCGAAATATGAACACGAACCCCTAATTGGCCTTAAGCCCCTTGGCCGCAAAGATTTGACGGGCTTTTTCCAAATCCTCTTCATTGGCCGGAGGCGTTAGAGCAAGGGTATAGGAATAACGCATCTCGGCCCATTTATATTCGCCCATTTTGTGAAAGGGTAGAATATCAATTCGTTCAACATTTGGAAGTGTTGCGACAATATCCGCCACCGCCTCTATATTTTCAGGTGCATCGGTGAGGCCGGGGACAAGAACAAAGCGGATCCAGACGGGTTTCCCGATTTCGGCAAGGTGCAAAGCAAATTCCAAAGTAGGTTGCAGCTTGACCCCTGTCACTTTGCGGTAAGTTTCCGGATCACCAGACTTAATGTCCAGAAGAACCAAATCTGTTGCAGCCAACAATTCCTCGTCCGCATGAGAACCCAGATAGCCGCTGGTATCCAATACGGTATGCAAACCCAAGTCTTTACACCCTTTGAGAACGGCGCGGGCAAAGGCTGCCTGTGTCAGAGGGTCTCCACCACTGAGAGTTACCCCTCCTCGCGCCCTCTTCAAAAAAGGGGCATAGGTCGCAATATCAGCGCATAAAGCCGCGGCCGTCATAGCTTTGCCATCGGACATATGGCGCGTATCGGGATTGTGGCAATACTGGCAGTGCAAGGGACATCCGCTCAGGAAGACAACATAACGAATTCCGGGTCCATCAACCGTTCCGCCTGTTTCAACTGAATGCACATAACCGACAACTTGCCCCTCCGGATCGGAGGGGCAAGTGCCAGAAGAGTCAATCAAAGAAGGATCAGGTTTACGCACAGCAACCGTGGAAGGTCCGGTTAATGACATCCATCTGTTGTTCGCGGGTCAGCTTGATAAAGTTGACCGCATAGCCCGACACCCGAATGGTTAGTTGAGGATATTCCTCAGGGTGGTCCATGGCATGAAGCAACATATCGCGATCAAGAACATTGACGTTAATATGGTGGCCTCCTTCGGTATAATCATTCGATCCGAAATATCCATCAAGCAAACCAACAAGATTGCTCACGCGGTCCTCGTCTGTTTTGCCGAGAGCCTTGGGCACGATAGAGAAGGTATAGGAAATACCATCTTGCGCGTGTTTGTAAGGCAGACGCGCCACCGAAGCCATCGAGGCAACCGCCCCTTTCATGTCACGACCGTGCATCGGGTTTGCCCCGGGAGCGAAAGGTTCCCCTTTACGCCGACCATCAGGAGTGCTGCCCGTTTTCTTGCCATAAACGACATTGGAAGTGATGGTCAGAACCGATTGTGTTGGAACCGCATTCCGATAGGTTGGGTTCTGGCGGATTTTATCCATGAAGGTTTCAACCAGCCAAGTTGCGATGGAGTCAACGTCTGGGTTGTTATTGCCAAAGCAAGGAAACGTGCCAGAGGTTTCAAAATCAACAGCCAGTCCGCGTTCATCACGAATGATTTTAACCGTCCCAAACTTGATCGCCGAGAGAGAATCCGCAACCACCGAAAGTCCGGCAATGCCGCAAGCCATCGTGCGCAGAATCTCCTTGTCATGAAGAGCAAACATCATCCGTTCATAGGCATAACGATCATGCATATAGTGAATGATGTTAAGAGCTTGCATATAGGTTTTGGCAAGCCAATCCATCATTGGCTCAAACCGTGCAATCACTTCGTCGTACTTGAGCGTGTCTCCGGTTATGGGGGCAGCGAATGGCGCGACTTGTTCGCCGCTGATTTCATCGCGTCCGCCATTGATAGCGTAGAGCATACATTTGGCAAGGTTTGCCCGTGCGCCAAAGAACTGCATTTGCTTGCCAATCCGCATAGCAGAAACACAGCAGGCAATCCCGTAATCATCTCCCCAATACGGACGCATTAAATCGTCATTCTCGTATTGAATCGAAGATGTTTTAATCGACATATCCGCACAGAAATCCTTAAAGCCCTGCGGCAATTTCTGCGACCACAGCACCGTCAAGTTAGGCTCTGGTGCCGGACCGAGGTTCTGCAAAGTTTGCAAAAAGCGGAAACTATTTTTGGTGACCATCGGACGGCCATCAATTCCCACCCCGCCAAGCACTTCAGTAACCCATGTCGGATCGCCCGAGAACAAGGCATCATACTCAGGGGTGCGCAAGAAGCGGACAATCCGCAATTTGATAACCAATTGGTCAATGAGGCTTTGAGCCTGCGCTTCCGTCAAAACACCTTGATCCAGATCGCGCTGAATATAAACGTCAAGGAAGGTTGAAACGCGCCCCAAAGACATTGCCGCGCCATTTTGTTCTTTAACCGCACCGAGGTATCCGAAATAGGTCCACTGCACAGCTTCCTTGGCTGTTGCCGCAGGTTTTGAGACATCATAGCCATACAAAGCAGCCATTTTTTTCAAATCTTTGAGAGCTGCAATCTGGTCAGATGTTTCCTCACGCTGGCGAATCGTTGCCTCATCCATCGGAGCCTGATTGCTAAGAGCTTTTTGAGCTTCTTTGTCGGCAATCAAACGATCAACACCGTAAAGAGCCACGCGGCGATAGTCACCGATAATCCGTCCCCGACCATACGCATCTGGCAAACCGGTAATAATCCCAGATTTACGCGCTGCGAGAATAGCGGGCGTGTACGCATCAAAAACGCCGTGATTGTGAGACTTACGCAGCTTGGTGTAAACCTCATCTACGGCGGGATCAAGTTTATAGCCGTAAGCTTCAAGGCCGCTAGCAACCATGCGCTCTCCACCAGCCGGCATAATCGCCCGCTTGAGAGGAGCGTCAGTTTGCAAACCCACAATTTCTTCAAGGTTTGAATCAATATAGCCCGCTTTATGCGAGGTCAAACTTGCCACCACCGAGGTATCAGCATCAAGAACACCCTTGGCGCGTTCTTCCTTGAGCAACACCGACAGCTTTTCCCAAAGAGCAGTCGTCGCTTTGCTTGGTCCTTCCAAGAACTTACAGTCTCCCATATAGGGGGTGTAGTTCCGCTGGATGAAATCACGCACATCAATGGATTTTGACCACGCTCCCGAATGAAAGCCTTTCCATGCACTGGCTTCGGTATTATCAGCTCCCCACAACGCATCAGGTTTTTCGGAAGGTTTGGAAATGGTG
>JAGOQV010000104.1 GCA_018063145.1 Alphaproteobacteria bacterium | reverse complement strand
ACCCTGCATACAACTCAACACGGTTGCGGCCATTTTCTTTTGCCTGATAGAGTGCAAGATCGGCGTTTTTTAACAAGGTCGTCCAAGAAATTCCTTCGCCAAGTTCAGCTATCCCAAAGCTGGATGTCACTTTTCCAGCTACGCTAAAGGGAGTTTCTGCGACGAGTCCTCGAAGGACTTCGGCAAAAATCACAGCTCCTTCTTTTTTGGTTTGAGGAAGAATAAGGGCAAACTCTTCTCCTCCCAATCGACCAAGGCGATCCTGACGCCGCAGAGCCCCACCGATTCTGTCTGCAAATTCTTTTAAAACACTGTCTCCGACATCATGGCCGAACGTATCATTGATGGACTTAAAACGATCAAGATCGCAAAAAATAACACAAAGAGGAGAGTGACTGGCATCTGCACGCTCAACGCATTGTTTCAAAACGTCTTCAAAACCGCGTCGATTGAGAACGCCCGTTAAATGGTCACGATTGACCATTCTTTCAAGATTTTCTTGGGTACTTTGAATGGGGGAAATAATAACCCGTGTGAGCATCAAATTGAGCAACAGGAAGAAAAGTGAGCAAATAACGCAAAGAGAAGAAATGTAAGTCACCAAGGATCGTCTTGATTCCGCAAGAGGCACAGACATTGGTACTGAAACAACCTGAGCTCCGACAATATCGTCTAAATTCCAACCAAAGCCATTCTTGCTTCCATATTTTTTTAGCATCGTTGCCGGCGCAGTATCAGGATCTCCGTGGCACTGCAGACAAGATTCTGACTGAATCTGTATAGGCTTGAGGTAATTAAGAAATTTATTCCCCTCATCCTCGGTTATGTGGAAAATTTCTGTTTGTGAGGGGTTACGTTGAAAGGACGCAATCATCCCCTTTTCCCATGCATTGGCCTTATCTTTAGGATTGGTGGGATTGATCGCGACTTCGCGGTAGGAATAACTGGGATAAACGGCCTCTAAATACTCCATCACCTTATTGGCCGAGAAAGAGGGAACGGCAGCGGCGTGAAACTCCTCTGTATCTGCCAGCAAGGGCTCTCTTACGTGGTCGGTTGTGTATTTCCTGACCGCCATAGCGGTTTCCATTTGCTTGATGGCCGTTGCTTTGCTGTTATCCATGGCATTTTGTTGTAGGGATCTGTCAATCAAAAAGCTCGTCGCCATGAGCGCGAGCAAAAAGGTAATGGCCAAAACGATATTGAGCTTAAACCTGATGTTCAAAAAGACCCCCAACAGAGATTGCTGACACAGAACGCATGACAGCACCGTTCAGGTTAATGCATTTAGTTAAAATTTCTCTTAACTAGTGTTTTGTAAAATATCATGGCTATTTTAACACAGGAGGGGACATTAAGTGCCTAACAGGTTTAGCCATAAAAGGCTTTGGGGATCATGGTTCTTGCGGCTTGGAGCCATGCGAATAGTTCGGTGTTGGCATAGGGGGCCGGATTCAATCGCGCTAAGGCGTTAAATTTTTCGGATGTTCCGCTGATAATTTTTTCGGCAATTGCTCTGCCGTACAGGGCTGTGTTGACCATGCCTTGGCCTGAGAATCCACTGGCATGGTAGAACCCTTTTGCAGAGTTCAGAAGGACAGGAAGACTTGTGCGGCTCAGGTCGCAACGGCCACTCCAATTTCTTTCGGTTTTGATGGCATTGCGGTCAAGTTGCGGGAACATAGCCCGCATTTCTTTTTCAATCTTACGAATTTCCAAAGCAATTTGTATCTGTGCCAGAGCATCAGCTCCGCCAAAGGTCAAACGATAACGGCCTTTGGTTTCTGGATCAGGAACAAGGCGGCCATAGTTCATTCCCACATCGGACGCATCACAAAAGCAAGCCTCCCCGGGGATCATGTCCCGCGCCAGCTCTTCGGAAAAAGAGTCTGTCATCAAAATAACGGTTCGCACGGGAACATAGGTGCGTGGCACCAGATCATACCCGACACCTTTTGGACGGAGAAAATCGGCTCCGGTGGCGAGAACAATATTCGCAGCTTTCACCTCGCCTTTGGGAGTGGTGACCAGATACCCGCCGCCAGACAAAACGCGGATCTGTTGAGCTGGAGCGTCTTCGGCGAGACGAACGCCCCTTTCCTGCGCCAGTTGCAGAACGGTTTGCACATATTTTGCGGGGTTCAGATGACCATATAGCTGGCCTTCTGTCCCTTCGTACAAGAGGCCGTTCCGGTATAGGCGGGTATTGACAAAGTTTTTGCAAATCTCTTCGGCAGAAACATGGCGGACAAAATCAAGACCGCTGTCGTGGAAGACTTTGGCTTCCTCCTCAATCCATCTGGCTTGCTTCTCTGTTTTGCTGGCCAGTAATACGCCGGAACGGAAATCGCATTGATCCTCGCGTGTTGCGATACGACTGTGAATGCTCCGCAGTGTTTCATGGACCATGTTCCACGTTGTGAGGGTGAGGTCATCGCCAAAGGATTTTTTCATCTCGCTGAAGGGACACTGAAAACCCGGCCATAGCTGACCGCCGCTGATGGAGGAGGGGCCCAAGAAAAATTTTCCAGCCTCTATCAACACAACATCCCGTCCGGCTTCGGAAAGATCCAGAGCCGTGCTCAACCCCAGCAAACCACCACCAATCACAAGGGTTTCGGTTTCAGGGGGGAGGGAAGGCGTTGGTGTCATCATGAGCCTTACTTTGTTTGAGCGACACAATCTTTGAAAAATTTATCGACAAAACTTCTGAACTCCACCAGAGAGAGTTCCGATTTTTCTTTGATCTGCTTAGAGAATGTCTGATTAAAACAGGCTTGGTATTTGTACCGAGAAACCCATTCTTTACTCTCATCCCACGGGAAGTCAACGCTCAAGGTAACCTTTGAAACATCGTCTCCTGCGTATGTTACCGTTGCAAAGCAACTTGCCGCTCCAGCCTCCAAATCTGCATAGGCCTCAATGCCACGATCTTCGCCATAGGCAATCACTGGAAAATCGGCTGGCGTAATGTTTATAGTGGCATGGATTTTTTCATCTTTAATTTCCGCATCTAATATGCCCCCATTGCAACGATCGCCACCCCAGATTATTTTTTTGACGACAAGAGTTTCTCCTTCAACCTGAACAATCAAAACTTCGGAAAACCTTCCGGATCCTCCGCTTCTCCACGCTGTTTCAACCACAACGTCGCTGCCTTGTTTTCCAACCACTCTATAACTCATATATGGGGGAGAAAAACTCTCTTCCTCTTCAGCGTATTGATAAGATGTTTTCAAAAATGAATCTTTTGTGCGGAGTGTTTTTATATTCTTGATGGCATCGTTCTTTTCGCACGTGGCTATATCTACTTTTTCGACAGCTTCTGGCCCGAGCAACTTATCAAAACACAAAGGGGGAATTTCTTTTCCGTTCCACAGCAAGAGAGGTTGATCCTCACTTTTAGAAGAGTTTTCTGCCGCCCATGAGGCTAAGGGCAGAAGACTCGCCGTACAGACAAGAAATGCTGACAAATAATTCCGCATATTATCTTCCTTTTTATCTTGTGCCAGAACCTGTTGCCATTATTACTATGGCCACTTGGTTTGGGTTGATTAAGAGGTCTTGCCAATATTTCCATGAAAAGATTGAGCTCTTGAGAGTAATCGTAAAGACCAAGAATTTCAATCCAACAATTGTTCGCCGTGTCCGCATCAATTTTGTTCGGACGTTTTTTTATTCTTGTTTTTCTTTCTTAAGATCAGTGTGTTCGAAGGCCGATGCCATCCGATCTACTTCACGCTTGCCAAGATGAAACTGCTGCGCAACATCACGCCATTGTGATACGCCAGCCGCCACCTGTTGAGCAATGGCTTTCGCTTGCGCCGATGATAAGCGGAAATCACCAGCCACAGACATGGCTAAATCAAGCGAGGCCGTGCCATCATACAGATCAATCATGGTTGTCAGGACACGCGGCTTTACGTCCACAGGCGTTGGGTTGATGTCGTAGGCTGGTGATAAACGCCAACCTTTCTCGCGCTCATACACAAAGCCGTGATTACGCAAATGGTCATCGACGTTGGAGACCAGAATGCTGAAAACAATCCTGCGCCATAGCTCGGCCATATCTGCATCCGGTGCCGCGCCGTGCTGCTTAAGCGCATCAACAATCTCAAGATAGCTGTGCGCTTCGCCATCCTTTGCGCCAAGCATACTCATAGCGGAAAGGAATGGGATACGGGTTTCACCCACGCGGTCAAACCGACGAATAATCAGGACTG
>JAGOQV010000036.1 GCA_018063145.1 Alphaproteobacteria bacterium | reverse complement strand
CTGGCGATGCAGGCGTAAGCGACCAATCCGATGTATGGGAATTGGCTGTTCGTTATGAAGGTCAAGTTAGCAATGTTGGCGTGATTGCTGGTGCTGGTTATACCGCAGCAGACCTCGAAACCGCAGCTGCTGGCGACGATGACTTCCAAGAGTGGAATGTTGGCGTTGACCTCGACATCGGTGCCTTTGGTGTTGGTGCTATCTACACCGAAAACAACAACAGCGATGACACAGAAGATGAAAATGACACATGGGTTCTGGGTGTTGATTACACCACTGGCCCATTCAAAGTCGGCGCATCTTACTTGAACAATGACGAAGATCTCGGAACCGATACCGAAACTGATCGTTTTGCTGTTGGCGTAGGTTACACCTATGGCCCAGGCATGACCTTCCGTGGGTCTGTTGGTTACCTTGACCAAGACGTTGCTGGTGCTTCTGACAACGATGCAACCACCGTTACCGTTGGGACACAAATCAACTTCTAATTTTGGTTAGAAGAAAATCATTCAAAAAGGGCTGCCTCGTGCAGCCCTTTTTTTATGCTGGCTTTGTTTCTTGCATCAACCAGACGACTCCGCCCATGCCGAGCGCTCCCCCGAAGATGTTGCCCAGCGTGGACCATAGGAGATTATGAGCTGCTCCGGTAAGAGGGAAAGAGGAATCCGCCATAAAGGCAATAGCAAAGACCCCCATGTTCGCAATTGAGTGTTCAAACCCCAGATACAGAAAAATAAAAACAATCAGGATAATAGCAGCAAACCGCGCAGTATCTTCTTTGAGATGCAGATTAACCCAAACAGCCAAACAGACAACCCAGTTTGCCAGAAACCCTTTGAAGAAAATTTCGTTCGCGGGCATTTCTATTTTATGCCGCGCCCCTGCCATAAGCGCATGGTTTGGCGCGAGATCAACGAGCCCTGCCCCCCACAACAGCAGAGCGATAAGGATGGCCCCTGCAAAATTTCCTATCCAGCACACGCTCCATAGACGCAGCGCATCCGACCATCTGGTTTTTTTCATCAAAGACGATACCGCAAGGTAGAAATTATTACTGGTGAACAATTCAGTTCCCGTAAACACAATCGTGCTAAGCCCCACACCAAAAAACAGCGAAGATATCAACCTCCCCAGCGGAGCCCCCTCAAAGCTTTCTCGCATGGTCCAGAACACAACTCCAACAATGGTTAGATATGCCCCTGCCTGCAAGGAAGACAGGCTGTAGCAAAGGAAACTGCGGTTCAGAAAATCAAGTTTCTTGGTCGCGCTGGTGAGTGCTTTTGCAAAAGGGTCCGTGTCCATCGTCTTTCATGTCCTCAAATAGATTTTGCCCTGTTCCATAGAGGATTCTTCCGAAAAAAACCAGATGAAGCTGGTTTTGTTATTGCTATATTTTTTCTTTTTCCAAGATTCCTTGAAATTTTCTCGATTTTCAGGTTTCTATTAGAGACCTTCTTAATAAAAACTTCTGCCCAACGAGGATATGATGCTCGATTCTTCTCTTTCTCCCCTTCCTGAGTCCTTGCCTTTGGTGGAGCTGACCCTTCCTGATGGATCGGTGCGTTCCGTTCCGGCAGGAACAACTGGATTTGAAGTTGCAGAATCTATTGCCAAATCCTTGGCTAAGGCTGCCGTGGCCATTCGTCTTAATGGGGAATTGGCAGATCTATCTTTGCCTCTTGTCCAAGACGCAAAGTTTGAAATCATCAAGCGCGAAGACCCTGCCGCATTAGAGCTGATCCGTCACGATTGCGCTCACATCATGGCCGAGGCTGTTCAGAAATTGTTTCCCGGGACACAGGTCACTATCGGGCCGGTCATTGAAAACGGATTTTACTACGATTTTTATCGGGAAGCTCCCTTCACCACCGAAGACTTAACCGCCATTGAATCTGAAATGCGGCGTATCGTCGAACGTGGGGACCCCTTTATTCGTGAGGTCTGGCCTCGCCAAAAAGCTATTGAATTTTTTAAGGCAAAGGGAGAGTTGTTCAAAGTTGAATTGATTGAATCTCTTCCTGACGGCCAAGATATTAAAATCTATCGTCAAGGGGGCTGGATGGATTTGTGTCGTGGGCCACACATGGCAACGACTAAGCAAATCGGAACAGCTTTCAAATTGATGAAGGTTGCCGGAGCGTATTGGAGAGGAGATTCAACCCGCCCTCAACTGACCCGCATTTACGGCACGGCGTGGCACAATGAGGAGGACCTTAAAGCCCACCTGACGCAAATCGAAGAAGCCGAAAAACGCGACCACCGTAAACTGGGCCGCGAAATGGATCTGTTTCACTTGCAAGATGAAGCCCAAGGTTCGGTTTTTTGGCATCCTAAGGGATATAAAATTTGGTTGGAACTGGAGGGGTATATTCGCCGCCGTCTTCGCGATAACGGCTATATTGAAGTCAAAACTCCCCAATTGATGGATAAACGTTTTTGGGAAGCTTCAGGACACTGGGACAAGTACCGCGATGGTATGTTTATCGTGCCGGACGAAATCCCTAGCCTAGAAGAAGGAAAACCGATTCTCTCCAACAAAGCTTTTGACCATTTGATGGCTCTCAAGCCCATGAACTGCCCTGCTCATATTCAGATTTTCAAACAAGGTATCAAATCCTACCGCGATCTGCCTATCCGCATGGCGGAATTTGGGTGTTGTCACCGCAACGAACCACATGGGGCCCTTCATGGTTTGATGCGCGTACGTCAGTTCACCCAAGATGATGCCCATATATTTTGCCGAGAGGATCAAATCTTCGGAGAAGCGAAAGCTTTCGTAGATTTATTCTTCACCATTTATAAAGATTTTGGCTTTGAAAACATTAGCATCAAACTTGCCACTCGTCCTGCTGTGCGGGTTGGAACAGACGAGCAATGGGATCGCGCCGAAAAAGCTCTGGCCTCCGCGCTTGAGCAGCTTGGAATCTCCTACACACTTGCCGAAGGAGATGGGGCATTCTACGGACCAAAATATGAATTTCATATGAAAGATGCCATCGGTCGCTCATGGACCTGTGCAACACTACAACTTGACTACAACTTACCCGAACGGTTAGACGCTAATTATATCGGCGAAGACGGAGCCCGCCACCGTCCGGTGATGCTGCACCGTGCGATTCTTGGATCGATTGAACGGTTCATCGGGATCTTGATTGAGAACTACGCGGGAAAACTTCCCCAATGGCTCGCTCCGGTTCAAGCAGTGGTTGCCACCATTACCAGCGAGGCTGACCCGTATGCACAAGAGGTTTTCGAAAAGTTAAAACAGGCAGGGCTTCGTGTTGAGCTTGATACACGCAACGAGAAAATCAACCTGAAGGTTCGGGAGCATTCTCTCGCAAAAGTGGCTACGCTTTTTGTCGTGGGTGCGCGGGAATCTGCCGAAAGAACTGTGGCTATTCGACGCCTTGGATCAGATGGGCAAGAAATCGTTAAGTTGGAAGAAGCAATAGAATCTCTTGCAAAGGCGTGCAAACCTCCTTATTAATCTTTAAGGTATAATATATAGTCGTAACAACCAGAGGAGTTTACCATCCGTAAGCCTGTTTCTGGGGTCCCCCGCCGTGAGCGCGATGATGATGGACCCCGCGTAAATGATCAAATTCGCCTTGATCGGGTTCGTCTCATTGATCAAAATGGCCAAATGATTGGAGTTGTCAGTATCCGCGAAGCGTTGCGGATGGCCGAGGAGGCAGCTCTTGATTTGGTTGAGATTTCTCCGAACGCAGATCCTCCCGTTTGCAAAATACTTGATTACGGTAAATATAGGTATGAACAGCAAAAGAAAGCTGCCGAAGCCCGAAAAAATCAGAAAATAATTGAGATTAAGGAAATACAAATTCGCCCCATGATCGGAGATCATGATTACGAGGTTAAACTCAAGAACGCTAAACGCTTTCTTGAAGACGGCGACAAAGTCAAAGTCATTCTGAAATTTCGTGGACGTGAACTTTCCCATACCAAGCTTGGGCTCGACCTTCTCAAAAAAATGATTGAGGACATTGGGACATTAGGAAAAGTTGAAGCAGAACCCAAAATGGAAGGCCGTCAGGTTATGATGGTTATTAGCTCTTCCGTCCCTAAGTAAATTCTGGAAATCGACATATAAAAAACCCTCTCAATTGAGAGGGTTTTTTTGTTCTACAACAAACCAGCTGACTAGGCAGCTGGTTTTTTAGCTACTGGTTTTTTTACAGCTGGTTTTTTAGCGGCAGCAGGTTTAGCTGCGGCTGGTTTTTTTACAGCTGGTTTTTTAGCGGCAGCAGGTTTAGCTGCGGCTGGTTTTTTTACAGCTGGTTTTTTAGCAGCAGCAGGTTTAGCTGCGGCTGGTTTTTTTACAGCTGGTTTTTTAGCGGCAGCAGGTTTAGCTGCGGCTGGTTTTTTTACAGCTGGTTTTTTAGCAGCAGCTGGTTTGGCTGCGGTTGGTTTTTTCACAGCAGCTGGTTTGGCTGCGGCTGGTTTTTTAGCAGCAGCTGGTTTGGCTGCGGTTGGTTTTTTCACAGCAGCTGGTTTTTTTGCTACTGGTTTTTTAGCGGCAGCTGGTTTAGCTGCTGGTTTAGCAGCTGGCTTTGCTGCAGGTGCTTTTTTTGCTAATGCCATTTTTGTATTTCTCCTGTTTGAGGTTAGAACACGATTCGGCACAGTGTATCGCGTTTTTGAAAAAATTCAAAACACGTTTTTCATCCCACTCATTTTAGAGTTGGGCTGTAACATACAAGCAACAGAAGATAGGTCAAAAAGAGAAGTTCAGAATCCGTTTTATGCGATGGATGTTTTTACCCAATCAGAGAGTTGTCCTTTGGACATTCCCCCTACTTTGGTTGCCACAACCTGCCCTTCCTTAAAAACAATGAAGGTCGGTATGCCACGGATTCCGTACTTTGTAGGGGTATTTGCGCTTTCATCAATATTCATTTTGACGACCTTAACTTGCCCTGCCAACTCAGTAGAAAGTTCGTCAATCAAGGGAGACATCATCTTGCATGGGCCACACCACTCAGCCCAAAAATCTACAACGACTGGCTGGGTAGATTTCAAAACTTCAGCTTCAAAATTCTGATCATTGACATGGTGGTTGGACATGGAAGGCTCCTTTTTTTCGAATCAACGCAATTAATTAAAAAAGAATTATCGTCTTTGTTCTAAATAAATCAAGCAAGGTTAGGCAAATTATCCAGAAGGACGAGACGAGGCTCATCCGTCCATAACAGACCACATAATATCTCTCTATCCCTGTAAATACGGGCAATAGCAGCCCGATAAGAGGCCATTTGGCGCAGGTAAATCGCAGGAATATCCGAGGGATTAAGAGGGGAAGGTCGGTTGGTTTTGAAGTCAACAATCAATATTTTGTTAGGAAGGATCACAAGCCGATCAATTTGACCGCTTAATATCCTGTTATGTCCAAGAAGTCCTGTCAAAGGAACTTCAGCAAGAGAATGAGGTCCAAAAATTTCAGCGAAGACTGGATCGCTCAGAATGCGAAGACATTCCGTAAGAATACTCTGTCTGAAGGAATCGGACGTGTCTTTTGCGTTCCGGTCAAGAAAGACTTCCCCTGCGCTTTGCCACGTCTCACGAGGAATCTCGGGTAAGAATTGCAAAAGCTTGTGTGTGAGCACCCCCCGTCGAAACCGTCCATCAGCCCCCCTCTCAAGTGGAGAATAGACTTCCTCGGCCCCGCTAGGCCGCGAGGGCATCAACGGCTGGGGAGGCGTGGGTTCGAGTGGCGGTTCACACCGAAGCCATGAAGGGACAGACACTTGTCCTCTGGTTTCTACTCTACTCTCCGCAGTTTTGACGGGTCCCAACTGCGATGACTGAAACCGCAAGACTCCTGAGTCAAGGGTCTGAACATTTGGCAAAACCGCGAAAGCTTCCTGTAAATGAGCATACCATGACAGTGGAGCTTTTTTACTGCCCATCAGATAGAGTCGGTCCCGCGCCCGCGTTAGGGCTACATACATCAACCGAATATACTCAGCGCAGCGTTCCCGATAAGCGTCTTCCCGAAGATTGACAACAATGCGGGCTTCATCCTCGGCCCGTGCTGCCCAGATTGGAACGGCTAAACCAGAGTTGGACGGCCAGAATAGCCTCTCCGTCTTTTGTCTGAAAGGTGTAGCCGTCGTGTCCGGCAAAATAACAATCGGGGCTTCCAATCCTTTTGATGCGTGAACCGTCATAATCCGGACCTGTCCCCCGCCTTCTTCCATTTCTCGCTTAATTTCGGTTGTGTTCCGGTCTTGATCGACAAGAAATTGCTCCAGAGATCGCGTTCCGTCCCCTTCACTTTGTAAACAAAGTGTTAAGAATTCGCCTAGCGGATCAAGTGCATCAGGTCCCAAATGGGTTGCAAAGGCACGCCACCCTGACCCTCCTTCCAGATCAGCTGGACACGGAGCCGTTAAACTCTCATCAAAAAAATCAAACGGCAATTGGACACCAGCGCGATGAATCACACCTGACAACCAATCAGCAATAGGAGGATGTTTTTTCCGCACCTCTTCCCATAAAGACCCGCTGCGTCCCAGTGCCAGATTCATCAGCTCCTCTTCCCCAAGACGAATGAAGGGAGATTTTAACAAGCACGCCAAGACCAAGTCGTCTTCGGGCAGCCTTGCAAACCGACCTAAAGCAAGGCAGTCCTGAACAGCAATATGATCCGTCAAAACCATGCGATCAACGCCACTTACTGGGATGCGGAGCTGCTTCAAGTGGCGGATCAAATCCATGACAAAAGAACCGCGCTTCTGGACAAGAACCAGAACGTCTCCGGCCTCAATCGGTCTTCCTTTTGATTCTAGAACTTCTTTCCTTTGCAACCAGCCAGAGATCATCATGGCCACGCTCTGGGACAAAGTCCCACCTATTGCTGATTTATCTGTCTCGCCAAAGGGAAGTTCCCATCCTTCTTGCTTTTCTGCCTTTGGTTCTTCCCGAACGGGCCAAAGCTCCACCACTCCCGCATCACGCGAGCGGTGGGCGTAGTGAACCAGAGGTGTCTCCGGTAAAAGTCCTAAATTCTGCCGTAAGGCTGGGTTTGAGAAGACTTGATCCACGACCTGCAAAACAGGAGGAGATGTACGGAAAGAAACATCCAAACCAAGTGAATTGAATATGCGCTCTGCCTCAACCGACTTGTCCTCGAAAAAGCGACGCATCCTAGAAAACCCAGCTGGATCTGCTCCGTGAAAGCTAAAGATTGACTGTTTTTCGTCCCCCACGACAAACAGGCTGCGGGGAGAAAAACTATCTCGCCCTACACCCGAGAAGAATTCCTGAGACAACGCTTTAATGATTGCCCATTGATCGCTATTGGTATCTTGCGCTTCATCCACCAAGATATGGTCAATCCCGCCATCAAGTTTGTAATGAACCCATTCCGTTCCCGTCTGTTCGAGAAGACCCCGCGTCTTGATAATTAGATCGTTAAAATCAAGAGCATTTATTTTCTTCTTGCGGCGATTATATTCGGTCAATATCTGATGAGACACCCATAACAAGTCAGATGTTTTCTGAGCTATCCGCAAACTGCGCCGCTTATCTTCAAAATCTAGGAATCGCTGACCTTCTGCCTCCCATAATCTTAAGATTTCAGGGTGATCCTCACCAAAATTTTTCAGCTTGCGGACAGTGTTCTCTGTCGTAAGAAAGATGAGTTTATATGCTGTCAGAGATACTGGCCGTTGGTTCAGAGGTAAGCGTAGCCAGTCGCGCAGGGAATCTCCTATAGTTTGATAGCTTTTGCTCCCTGCACAGAAGACCCCTACAGCCGCTTGCAAACTGGCTTCAGGCAGATTTTCGAGAAAATTTGAAACAAGGGTTTGATCGTCTATTCCCTTTTCAAGACCAAGGCCTGAACGAATATGAGCCAAGAATGCTTCGTTCGTGTCATAAGGAGAGCATATTTCTAACAATTCGCGACTCTGTCCCAAAACCGTCAGAATGTTTTTCTCAAGATCGTCCAAAGAATGACCTATTGCCAGACGAGCGAGAGGCTCCTTGACCTGCGCATTTGTTTCCATCAAGAAAGATCGTATGACAGTGCTGAGCAAGCTACGAGACGCTTGGTCTTCAAGAATAGAGAATCCCGGGGTCACTTGGGATTCAAGAGGGAAGCGTCCCAAGATAGATTGACAGAATGAATGAATTGTCAGGATGTTGAGCCCCCCGGGAGCATCAAGAACTTCAGAAAATAAACGACGTGCGGCGCGAAGGCTCTCGGCGGAAGGAGAAGTCCCGAACAAAGACGTAAGTTCGGCTGTCAGTTTTTCTTCAGGGCAAACCGCCCAATTTTCAAGCCGCTTGGCCACACGTAGTGCCATTTCCGCCGCGGCAGCTTTGGTAAAGGTAATGCATAAAATTCGGTGAGGAGCTGCCCCCGCCCATCGTTCTTGAGGGTCTGGTAAAAGAAGACGCAAAACGCGATCTGTTAAAACTTTAGTTTTCCCTGACCCCGCCGAGGCCCCCACCCAAACCATATGTTCTGGTGTCGCAGCCTGCCGCTGAACCAGATTAGGGTCTGGCGAACCATCAGGAAGATAAGGAAGAACAGCTTCTGGAAGACTCACTCCTGTTTCTCCTCTTCTTCATCTTCTAGGGTAAGAGAACTCCATTCTGCCGTTCTTGCCAAATGAGCGTAGGCTTTTTCGTCATCGTAGAGATTGGCTTTTCGCGGAACCTTGGCAACGTAAGGTGTTTGTTCGTCTTCAAAGACCGTGACAAGTTTTTTTAATGCCTCTTCAGCTTCACAGATGGCCCGCCTGACATCAAAAGTCTTTCTTGCCTCTAAAAATTCGGCTTTCCCCGCTTCAACGCCTCCGGAAATTTGCCAATAAGACAAATCTTTCACTGAGACTTTCTCACCGAATCCGCCTGATTCGAGAATTAGAGCCTCCAGCGGAAGTTGTGGCGAACGACCCGCCCAAATCTCTTTGAGCAAAGGAAGCCCCCCTGTCTTATAGTCAATAATCACAGCCCCCCCATCCCGCAAACGATCAATCCGGTCCGCCTTGGCTGTTAGGGTAAAAACACGCTCCGAAGAAGCTGGAAGAGAGAGAGAGCCTCGCTGTTCAATTAACCACGGACTCGCCTGTTTTCGCCAAGATCTTTCCTGAGACACAAACCATTTCGCCACACGGGGCAGGCGTGGTTCCCAGTAAACCCAATCCGGAGAGAGGGTTTCCAGTTTTGACAATTCAACTTTAGCTAACTCCATGAAAATTTCTTCGGCCTGTTCTGGCATCCCTTCCGGATAAGTTCTGACAAATTTTTCAAGAACTGTGTGTAGAAAGCTTCCCCGATCAGCAAGGGACGCATCTTCTTCCAACCCCTGAAGCCGTCGCAAACGAAGAATTTTGTTAGCATAGACATGATAAGGGTTTCGCACCCATTTCTCGATCCACGTTGCCGAAAGTTCTTGCGGACGCACCGCCAAAGGGGGGCAGGGTTGTGGAGCCTTCAAGGCTGGAAATGTTTCAACAGGCGTATCCAGAGCCCGTGCCCAATCAAGATAAGGAGAATTTCCCCATTGGGGAGAATGACCTTCTGCTGTCAGAACCGCAGATAACCTTTGCAACCATCTTGATGGAACAGTTTGAACTCCTTTTATACGTGTTGCCCTTGTAATGATAACTCGTGGAGAACAAAACCCCTGAAAGAAATCATGCGCCGATAGACCAATACTACGGCCAGAAGGGGGAAGTCCGAAGTCTTGCTTCATAGGGCGAGACATCCACGGATCATGACCTGCCTCTTGTGGCCACGTTCCTTCATTCAAACCACTAAGAACCATCATATCCGCCTGAATGAGGCGAGCCTCAAGCTGACCAAGGATAACCAGACGCGAATCGTCTCCCCCGACAGGTCTCAATGTTTGCGCTTCCAGAAGATGGGATAAGATATTTATATAATCTTCAATGCTGACATCGGGTAAGAGCGAACCGTAAGTTTGTAAATCCACAAGAAATGTTGACAGTGTGGGACTTTCTGGTTGTGACCAGAGGGTCTTGCTATCCATCGCTAAGGTTTCGGCAATTTTAATGAGGGCCTCTCCCATCACCCCAAAAGGTTTCTTCTCTTGGGTTAAATCTTTGGCTGGAGAAAATGATTCCTCTATCCATCCAAGAAAACGAGTAAGATCCTCCTTCTTCGGAATTTTTTCTCCAGCTTCCAAACGGGTTCTTAGGCCTTCTATTCCTCGCGCCGGACGCGGACCTCTGGTCAGAAATATTTCAAACTCCACCAACGGCGCAGACTCTGGTAATCGCGTTAACGGGTGTTTAAGCAAATCAAGCAAGGGAACTGGTGCAAAGTGATCGGCAATGACCTTGCCTATTTTTTGTAGAAACAGACCACTGGCAGAAGCGGAAAGAGAAGCTCCCGCACTATCATCGACATGGAGTCCCCATCTGGTCAAAGCCGAGGAAACCCGCCGTGCCAATTCACGATCAGGCGTTACCAAAGCCGCTGTCTGCCCGGGCGTTTCAAGAACTTCGCGGAGAGCAACCGCAATGGCAGTTGCTTCTTCTTGCGCGGAGTTGGCTTCTATAATCTGGAGTCCCACCAAAGCATCTGCACTATCTGGCCCAAGTTCTTTTTCAGCGCGGAACGTGCTGGCCGGACGCATCATCGCCTGCGCCAAGCGAAAGCGCGCAGAAGGAGAATCTGTCTGAGCTCTCTCTGCTGGCCAAATACGCACATCGAACCGATGAGCACCCATTCTCCCCAACAACGCTTTCATGGTTGCTTGAGGGTGTGTGTCGCCAATGGCCTCCCAGCTTTCTTCATCAAGGCTTTGGTCTAATCCGGGTAGTATAACCGCGCCTTTAGGTAATCTTGAAACAACCTCAAGAAACGCTGCTGTTGAAGGAATGGAGCCAGTTGATCCTGCGGCAATAATTGGTGTAGTCGGCGGAGAAACTTTCCAAAATTCCGTTAGCTTCTTAAGCAGCCGATTGCGCCTGTCAGCGGGGTCAATTTGACCTCGTTCTTGCAGAATACGCGGCCAGTTCTTTGTGATGATTTCAAGGAATTCGAGAGTCGTCTGCCAATGCGCCGACAAATTATCAGGAACCAATTTCTGTAGATCAGAAAAATCAAGATCTTCAGTATGGACTTGATCGAGTAAACGCGCCAAAGAAGCGGCAAGCGACAAATTCTGGTCATAGGACAAGTCAGGATCTTTGCTGGCAATCAAACGTGACAAAAGAAATTGCCGCTCCATAGGTGAGATAGACTCGGGTATATCTTGCCAAGCGTCTCGCAAGCCGTATCCGGCCAGAGAAATTTCCAGTTCGTCCGCATCAATATCCCCAATTGGCTGCATTCGCGGCAGCAGTAAGGGTTGGCCTTTGCTAATTTCTAGAAAAGTATCACGCAGGGCACGACAAGACCGCCGTGTTGGAAGAAAAATCCTCGTATCTGTCAGATTTTCGCCTTGGTCGGTACAGTTTTGAAAAATTCCTTCGGCCAGCGTTCTCAAGAACGGGCGATCAGAAGAAATCGAAAACAGCGCATGAGAGTACGAGGGGGGCGTCATAAGGTTTTGTTTCCGGCCTCTTCAACTCTCTGTAAGTCTTCTGGTGTACTGATATGATGCCAAGCTCCATCATGGACTAGGCCAAATAATTTTCCTTCCTGCTCGGCGCGATCCATCACCTGCAGGAAAGAAAAGGGGCCTTCGGGAGTATCACGCAGCGCACGCGGGTGACAGATTCGAATCCCCGTAAACATAAATTTTCCGCTCTTACTATGACTGCGGTGTAATCGCCCATCGGGTAACAGATCGTAATCCCCGACACCTTCCGTCAAAACCATCCGCTCCAGCGAAATGAGGAGCAGAAGAACATCCATCTTTTCTGAATCAAAAACTTTGGCCAAAGCCAAAAGGGCATTACCAGATGAGCCGTTGGTCCAGAACGCATCTCCATTAATCATATAGAATGGATCTGCTCCAAGAAGGGAAAGAGCTTTCTTAACTCCCCCGCCTGTTTCCAGCAGAATTTCTTCATAAGAAGGAACCAAAACCAGATCAGAACGAGACGAAAGGAACTTGTGTAACACCTCGGCATGATGGTGAGAATTTACGACAACACGCGAAAGGCCAGCCATTTTGAGATGATCTAAAACATAATCAAGCAAAGGCCTTCCCTGCAACTTTACCAAAGGTTTGGGAAGCGTCTCCGTAAGTGGCTTCATCCGTGTTCCATATCCAGCTGCAAGAACAAAAGCCTGTGTCGGAGCTGGATTCATGATTTTCTTGACCTTGTGTCTGTGAGCGTAATTCTTCGAGCATCT
The DNA here is from genome assembly GCA_018063145.1 of Alphaproteobacteria bacterium. GTDB lineage: Bacteria > Pseudomonadota > Alphaproteobacteria > Micavibrionales > Micavibrionaceae > UBA1573. The sequence continues at coordinate 4,184 of JAGOQV010000036.1, read as the reverse complement.
TCTGTCCCTGCTTGATTTTCAAATTTCAGGGCTAGAGATTCACGAGGACGATAAAGACCCAAACGGTCTGGCCATTCAACAATTACCATCCCTTCGGCTAGGGATTCTTCCCAACCAAGATTGAATATTTCTTCTGGGTCTTTCAAGCGGTAAAGATCGTAGTGAAAGACAGGACCCTTCGGTCCCTCATAGGTTTGAAGCAACGTAAACGTCGGACTTGGAACAATCAAGGACGGGTCTTCCAGAACACTGCGAATCAAAGCCCGTGTGAAAAAAGATTTTCCACTTCCCAAATCTCCTTCGAGCAGGAGAATATCGTGAGGCTGTATGTCCCCTGCGCAGATTTCCGCCAGACGAATTGTATCTGCCTCTGACAAACTCTCGAAAACGTCAAACGGGATCATTGTGTCAATTCCATATTTTCTGTCTTTCCCTCAAACAACTTCTCCCTTATCTATAAAGCTATGACGCAGATGCTTCAAACAGATGTTGCGATTATCGGAGCCGGACCTGTGGGCCTTTTTACCGTGTTTGAATGCGGGATGCTTGGCCTGTCTTGCCACGTCTTCGACTCACTAGACCAGATTGGTGGACAATGTACGGCCCTCTATCCAGAAAAGCCCATTTACGACATTCCGGCCTACCCCAAAATTGAGGCTCACCAGTTGATTGCCGAGCTTGAAGCTCAAGCCGCCCCCTTTGCACCAATTTATCATCTTGGGCAACAGATTACTGGCCTAAATTTTGTTTCTGGAAATTGGAAGCTCACCAGTTCAACCGGCCTAACGCTAACCGCCAAAGCCGTTGTGATTGCCGGAGGAAGTGGGTCTTTTGGGCCGCAACGCCCTCCTTTGGATGGATTGGCAGCCTATGAAGGCCAGTCGGTTTTTTATTCCGTTCGCCGCAAAAGTGATTTTGCGGGAAAACGAGTCGTTATTGCTGGCGGTGGCGACAGTGCCGTTGATTGGGCAATTTCCCTATCCGACATCGCTGAAACAATTTACCTTGTCCATCGGCGCGATAAATTCCGTGCCGCGCCGGCCAGTATTCACCACCTTGAACAATTGGTCACGGACAAAAAAGTTCAGTTGGTCGTTCCCTACCAACTTCACCGTATCGAAGGACAAAACGGCCAGTTAACCGCCGTGCAAGTAACCAATCTAGATGGGCAAACACAAACCCTTAGCGCAGACTGCCTACTGGCCTTTTTTGGGCTTTCTTCGAATTTGGGACCTATTCTCGAATGGGGGTTAGCCCTTGACCACCACCAGATCACCATAGAGCAGGGAACAGGAGCCACAAACCTGTCCGGCATTTATGCGTGTGGCGATATTGCCAGTTATCCCCATAAACTTAAACTGATCCTGACCGGTTTTGCCGAGGCCGCCCAAGTGGCTCATGCCATTTACCGACAAATTCACCCGACAACTGCTCTCCACATGGAATATTCGACCACACGGGGCGTGCCACACGGCTCTTGATATGGTATAGTTAAAAGCATGATTACACGTCTTTTATTCATCTTTTGCCTTGTTTTGCTCTCTGGTCCGGTTTTGGCTGACCCTTTGGTGAGCAAAGACCCTCAATGCGCAACTCTCGTGAATACCGCAGATGTTCGTATTTACGGCACAGTCCGTTCCGATTATTATACGGACGAAGCTGGAGTTAAACGGCGACACGAAGTTCAGTTCCGACTGGAGCCAAAGGGCGATCAACAAATTTGCTCAACCGGTCCTTTTTACACTGGCTATACTGTTGCGCTTTCCTTGCGGACCCTGATGCCTGTTTTTCAGTGTAAAACCAGATTGGCTGGAAAGATCTATCTCCACGCCGACAAACAGCCAGACGAAAGTACCAAACTTTATGCCGATTGCGTTGGGCCAAGCGATTTTGTTAGTGAGAAGTTTCAGGTAGTACCACGGTAACCGCTGTTCCCTGACCAGGGAGGCTGCTCAATTGAACTCTTCCCCCTTGAAGTTCAACAATGCTCTTAACAAGGGTCAGACCAAGCCCCGCGCCCCCACGAGAATTTCCTTCCCTTGCTTCATCGGTTCTTTCAAAAGGTTTGAAAATCCGGTCTTGGTCAGGCTCTGCAATTCCCGGGCCGCTATCAATAACCGATAAAGCTACTTCCTGACCTATCCTGACCGCTGAGAGGGTAATGCGCCCACCCGCCGGAGTAAAATCAATGGCATTGCGAATCAGGTTGAGCAGAACTTGTTTCAAACGGAGCTCATCTGTTTCAATGGTTCCAATGTCATCCGCGCATGAAAGAGAAACCTCAACATGCTGGCTGCGTGCCCATTCTTGCGTAAGGCCGAACAAGCCTGCCAATACGCCGTGAATATTGACGCGGTCCTTGTTAAGAGTCATATATCCGGCTTCGATCGTCGAGAGATCCAGAATATCATCAATCAGATTTTTCAGCCGTTCTCCGGCTTCGCCCAGACCTTTGGTATATTCTTTTTGACGGAGGTTTAGTGGACCAAAATATTCCTTATCCAAAAGTTCGGTGAAGCCAATAATTGCATTCAGAGGTGTTCGCAGCTGATAGGAAACGTTGGCCAGAAAATCGAGTTTCAAACGCTCTGCCGTTTCAAGGGCAACGGTTTTTTCCCGCAAAGCGTTTTCCACCCGCACCGTATCGGTTACATCTTGGTAGGTGACCATACTCCCCCCATCGGGAAGAGCAACAGAGGTGTAGTGGAGGATTTTTCCATCTGTTCGCGTGATGTCTCCTGTCCGGTCCTCACGGCGCAGCAGCTCAGAAACGATCTTCTCTCTTATTTCCTCCCAGTTTTCGGCAGGAAAAAAGCGGCGGGCGCGATCGAGAATCTGGGTCACATGAAGTTGCCCTTCCAGATCTTCAGGATGCAATTCCCACATTCGTGCAAAAGCGGGGTTCCAGAACTGCAACCTCCCATTGCTGCCAAACACAGCAATCCCTTCTGCTAGGTTGTCCAGTGTTTCTTTCTGAACAGCAATCAAGGTATTATACGAAGATTCAAGTTCCAACCGACTGGAAACATCTTCGAAAGTCATCATCAGTCCCCCCATCGGGTGAGGGACAACCAGCATCCGCAAAGCGGACCCATCCGGTAAATACAACATATCTTCATGCGGAGATAAACTGGTAAAAAAGTCAAACCACCCCTGCTTGTACCGCCGAAAATCCGCTTGTTCAGGAAGCCGTCTGGTTTCCCGCAATTGTTCGAGAATATCTCCAAGCTTGGGTTTTGTATTGAGCCAGTTTTCTTCAAGACGCCAGAGCTGCGCATAGGCAGAGTTATAAAATTCAATTTTGTGATCGGGACCAAAAATAGCTATAGCTGCCCGTAGTTGTTCCATCAATTCGCGGTTGGCGGCTAGATTACGCTGAGACTCCCTTTCGAGGTCCTCTTCTTTACTAACGTCCAGAGCCTGCCCAATCACCAGATCAAGGTGAGAAACCGGAATTTCATCAACCTGCATCAAGTGTCGGTTCCCCTTGATAATCAGATATTTGTAATCAGTCTGTTTGGTTCCGGCTTGCAGAGCCGATTCAACCATTTCTTTTAATGTCCGGTTAGACGCATTTTTCTTTTTAGAAGGCGTGAAGGAAAGTTCTTTCCCCTCCGTTACAATTTTATCCTGTGCGGATTGTAACAACTCAGCATATCGTTGATTGCACCAGACCAGCGTCCCTCGCCCATCATGAAGCCAAACCGGATGATCGACCGCATCCAGAATGGATTTGAGTCGGCGATTTTTTTCCTCATGTTTGACTAAAACATCTCTGGTTTGCTCATAGTCACGTTCCTGAGCCGTAATATCTTCGATCCAGAGAATATCGTAGCGATCTGCATCATGCGGAGCCATTCCTGACGATCCCGAAATTCTTAGAATAAGAGATTCATCCGCCGTATAGACTTTGAGAGCAAACTTCTGACCCGCTTCTTTGAGGCGAGTAAAACACGCCTCAAGAGCTGCAGCATCCCCGGGCCGCAATGCGTGCTGAATATCCGTCAGTCCTTCAAGCCGCGATAGTTTGAGCAAAGACAAAAATCCCGAAGAATAAGCCAAAGAACCGTCTGGATTAAATCCGCAATACTCCCCGGGAAAGGCAGAAAGAAAAGCCTCGAGTCGCGCCTTCTCTCGTGCAGCAACCGAAGGGCCAAACAAACGATCTCTCAAGTTTGATGGGG
>JAGOQV010000103.1 GCA_018063145.1 Alphaproteobacteria bacterium | reverse complement strand
AAAATGGTGGAAGGGGTAGGATTCGAACCTACGTACGCTCACGCGGGCAGATTTACAGTCTGCTGCCATTAACCACTCGGCCACCCGTCCATCAAAAAAGAACCGTCAAGACTGGCCCTACCTCGCTTTTGAAGCTTATTTGCCTCGCAAACGGGCGGCCACCCGTCCAAAATCATCGAAATCGCAAAAAAGAGTGGACTTAATTGCGCAGACAGAAGAAAAGAGAAAACGAGGAGCAAGTCAAGAGAAAATGAGAAAACAAAGCGGAAATTTTGGAAACGGGCAAAGTGGCAAGGGGAATCCCCCGACTTCTCGCGGTGGAGTTCACCGAAAAGGCGAACGGGATGAGTCCCGCCGAGAAGGAGGAGACCGAACCGGTGCGAAAGTGACTCGTTCAGGAGCTCCCGCCAAACCTTCGCACAAAACGCCTCGTGAAGCCGACCGTCATGGGGCCAAGCCCCAGACACGTCGGGAGGGAAAACGTCAAGAAGCGGAGCACAGGCACGATTCTCGTCCTCGCATTGGGCTATTTGGCCTTCATGCTGTTGAGGCAGCCTTGCTCAATCCCTTGCGGGAAATTCGCGCCGTCTATGTAACCGAAGCTGCCGAAGAACACGCTTATAAATTTGTCGATGCCGCAAGATCAATCGGGTTAGACCGCCCCGAACCTGTCATTATCGATGCCGAAGCCTTTGACCGCGCTCTGCCGAAAGCCACAGTCCACCAAGGCATAGGACTGGATTGCTCCCCATTGGATGATACGTTTCTTCCCGATCTGATTCACCAAGCCGAAGCCAGAGGAAAATCGCTTGTTGTCCTGTTGGACCAAGTGACAGACCCCCACAATCTAGGAGCCATTATCCGCTCTGCCTGTGCCTTTGGGGCGGATGGGGTCATCGTTCAAACGCGCCACGCGCCAGAGATTACTGGGATCGTTGCCAAAACCGCGAGTGGTGCATTGGAACACGTTCCCGTCCTCTATGAAACCAATCTTGCCCGCGCCATTGATATGCTCAAGGACGCAGGGTTTTTTGCCATTGCCCTTGACGAACGGGGTGAGAAAACGCTTGCCGAGGCTCCAAAATTCCAGAAAACCCTTTTGGTTTTGGGGGCTGAAGGTCCGGGGCTTCGCCCTCTCGTGCGCGAAAAATGCGATGTTTTGTTGCGTTTGCCAACCTCTGGCAAATTGTCGAGCCTCAATGTGTCGAACGCCGCTGCCATCGCTCTGTATGGGGTGAGCGGCGGTAATTAACATAGTATTAAATTTTTCTTGATTTTTGCCAAGAAAACAGATAGAAAATCCTTAATCAATTCTTAAAAGAGGGTGTTTTTCATGACAAATTTCAAAGAAGCTTTTTCTGTTGTTGCGTTGGCCGTTGGCTTGACAGGCTGCGCGGGAACTCATTTTGCTGCTCCTTTTAGCGATCCGCGGAATTCGACGGTGGTCAATAGTCCGGAAAACCGAGGAGTCAAAGAGTATGGCTCACAGGCTTGTCGGGAAGCGGGCATTGATGTCGTCCCCGGACATAGCATTCAATCCTACCGTGGCCGTGGAGCTTATTATTCCCGCTATTCTGGGCTTTACAATGGGAACCAACAGCTCCGTCAAGCTGTCACAGTGACATCAGGAAATGGACAGCCTTATACACTTGTTCCTTCAAGTGAGAAGAGCCGACTTTTTGAAATCGCAGGGACAGTCGGTGGGGCTTTGGCTGGGGGGAGTGCAGCTCATGGCCGCCGCCCAACCCAACAGGGCCTTGCTGGGGTTATTGGAGCGACTATTGGAAATGTGGCGGGCCGGATGGCCGACAGTTTCTGGGAAGTAGGTGCCCGTGAGGCCATTGATCGCTGCCGAGGCGATGTCATGGGCGGAGCCTATGATCGGCCCCAGCGTCCTTTAGGGCCAAACTACCAGCAGCAAGATTATCAGTATAATAAGCCACAAGTCATTCAAGGATACCGGCCTATTGAGCCTGCCCCGGGGACAGTTCCAGCTGTCGAATGTCCTCAAGGGTTTACTTGTACCCCTACCCGCAGATAAAACTTCTGAAAATTTTTGACAAGCATCCGGACTTTCACAAGTTCGGGTGCTTGTTTTTTTGTCCCTTAACTTGGCGCGGGGGCCGAAGGTTCTGTGGATGGAGGATCGACAGGCGATGAATGACCAGTCAGCTTTGCAGCATCCTCAAAAATAAGATCAAGACTGAGAGGACAAGACGCAGCGGCGCACAAGAGAGCCAAGCCCCTTTTATCGGGGACAAGACTTGGCTCAAGCGTCAGAACCCCGCTTGGCTGCGAAACACCCTCGCCCGTATAGGCGTAGAAGACCACGCGGCTCATACCAGTTCTCCTTCTTCTGCGCTACAGACCTGAAACAACATCCGCGACTTTGTACGGTCGCCAAATAAAAGAAGGTCCGAATCTCCCCCCAGTTTTTTAACCAAGTTGATAACCTTCATTTCCGCTACGTCCATATCCTCGTTTGGATCCAAAACGTAGTAGTCTCCAACCGGCGAAAGGCTGCCATCTTCCATTTTTTCAAGAATCAAGAAAGATCTCTCCAGCCCGGGACTGGCCCTATGGGTAAAAGTTCTTTTGTTTTCAGTCAATTGGTCGGCACCCATGCTTCAATCACCCTTTGCGCTTTGTCTTGCTTTTGTCGTCAATCTGTTCCTAAATGTAACAGCATATATTTAACGTTCTATGAAAAAAGGACCTGTTTTTTTAGGAGAAAGACTATGACCTCTGCCGCTGCGGCTAAGACTGTTTCACACGATTATAAAGTCAAAGATATTTCTTTGGCTGAATGGGGGCGTAAAGAGATCAAGATTGCCGAAACGGAAATGCCTGGTTTAATGGCGTTGCGGCGGGAATATGGAGCCTCTCAACCTTTGAAAGGGGCGCGGATTGTTGGCTGTTTGCACATGACAATCCAAACGGCTGTTCTGATCGAAACGCTGATGGCTCTTGGGGCAGAAATTCGCTGGTCTTCTTGTAATATTTTCTCAACTCAAGATCAGGCGGCTGCGGCGATTGCGGCGGCAGGCATTCCTGTTTTTGCGTGGAAAGGAGAAACCGAAGAAGAATATGATTGGTGTATTCACCAGACAATCAAAGGCCCGAATGGTTGGCTTCCTAATATGATTCTTGATGATGGGGGAGATTTAACTCGGGTTATTCATGAAGACTATCCAGAGTTACTGGATGGGATCAAAGGAATTTCCGAAGAAACCACAACGGGCGTCCATAGGCTCTACGAAATGGCGAAGGCTGGAAAGCTCAAAGTCCCAGCGATCAATGTCAATGACAGCGTAACCAAATCGAAGTTTGACAACAAATATGGCTGCCGTGAAAGTTTGGTTGATGGGGTTCGCCGCGCAACCGATGTTATGATTGCAGGTAAAATTGCGGTTGTTTGTGGCTATGGTGATGTTGGCAAGGGGTCGGCAGAATCTTTGCGGTCGCAAGGGGCACGGGTTATCGTGACTGAAATTGATCCGATTTGCGCTTTGCAAGCCGTGATGGAAGGCTACGATGTCCAGACCTTGGATGATGTTGTGGAACGGGCAGATCTTTTTGTAACAGCCACGGGGAATGTCGATATTATTACCCAAGACCATATGCGCCGGATGAAAGATCGGGCAATTGTTTGCAATATCGGACACTTTGATAATGAAATTCAGGTGGGTTCTCTAAGAAACTACAAATGGCACAATGTGAAGCCTCAAGTTGATGAAATAGAATTTCCGGACGGGAAGCGGATTATTTTGTTGGCCGAAGGTCGCTTGGTCAATCTTGGCTGCGCAACGGGTCACCCAAGCTTTGTTATGAGTGCGTCCTTTACCAACCAAACCTTGGCCCAAATCGAGCTTTGGCATAACCACAGCAAATACGAAAACAAGGTGTATGTTTTGCCGCGCCACTTGGATGAGAAAGTTGCGATACTCCATCTCGAAAAACTTGGGGTTGGCCTCACCAAATTGACCAAGGTCCAAGCTGACTATATCGGCGTGGGACAGGACGGTCCTTTCAAATCCGATCAGTATCGGTACTAGTTCGGGGAGACTGCAAAACACGGGGTTTCTACCCCGTGTTTTTTTTATCCGTCTTGAAGAGAAGGACCGAGGTCGTTAAAGTGCTTGCCATGACATCTGCTGCCCCATCAAACTTGAGAGATCGTTTGTTTGGCCCTTCGGTTGCTGCACGAGAGAAGGCGCGACTCGAGGCTTTTCTTTCTGCCTTTCCCGGGGAGTATTGCGGATTTAATCCAGACGGTTCTTTGGC
>JAGOQV010000102.1 GCA_018063145.1 Alphaproteobacteria bacterium | reverse complement strand
TCGTCATGGCCTGAATGCCTGTTGGCATTCTAAGGCCATCCATCCTTCTTTTCTGGATCCCCCTAGAATCCGTTTCACGGATTCGGGGGATGACTTGTAAGGCATTATCCCTTGAGTTTTTAGCGGATTTTCGTTAAACCCGTGGCATGAAAACATATTCCCACGCGCCGTTCATGGGCGGCAAGCCCGACTCTCTGGTTATTTTTCTGCATGGTTATGGATCGAATGGTCAAGACCTGATCTCTCTTGCCCCGTATTGGGAGCGCGCTTTGCCCCATACCGCTTTTATTTCTCCCGATGCACCTTTTCCTTGCGAGATTGGCTTTGGCTATCAATGGTTTTCTTTATCCGATGTGAGCTTGACCGCCCGCATGGAGGGAGTCGAAAGCGCGGCTCCTTTGCTCAATCAATTCATTGACGAACAAATCACCAAATATAATCTGCCCGCTTCGAAAATTGCTTTGGTCGGGTTTTCTCAAGGAACGATGATGAGCCTGTATGTCGCGCCGCGCCGCTCGCAGCCCTTGGCGGGTGTGATTGGCTATTCGGGTGCGTTGCTCGGGGGAGAAGAATTTGCAACGCTTCCTTCGATTGTAAAACCTCCCCTTCTTTTGATCCACGGCGATTCTGATCCGGTCGTTCCCGTCGAAGCCTATCATCATGCCATGGCCAGTTTTGCCAATGCCGGATTTACCGACCTTTCGGGAAGTGTGACTCCGGGTCTGGTGCATAGCATAGATGAGCAAGGACTCGTGGACGGACTCGCTTTTTTGCAGCGCGTTTTTTCTTAAGTTTCAAGTAATAGACGAAATCTTATTACGTATTGAGCGGTGTCAAGCAAATATTTGCATAATATTTTGCAGCGCGTCAACGATTTTTTAACGAATTGCTATACGCGGAGGCCAAGATTTATTATAATTAAATTATAAGGGTTAAAGGCCAAAACGATGATGAAGCTCTCGCCATTTGCTCCGTATCTCTCTTATATCTTGGGTTTCCAGCCCGCAGGAGGTCTTGATGACATGCCCTGTTTGTGCTGATTACTTAACACCCTTGGATCGGTGTCCGGCTTTGGTTTTGAATGCTGATTTCCGTCCTTTAAGTCATTTCCCCCTTTCGGTATGGCCTTGGCAAGAAGCTGTTAAGGCCATTTTTCGTGAATCGGTGGTGGTCGTCTCTGAATATGAGCGGGTGGTCAGATCCCCCAGTCAGGAAATAAGACTCCCCAGTGTGCTGGCCCTCAAGGAATATGTTCCTTCGGATCGCGTGCCGGCTTTTACCAGATTTAATGTTTTTCTTCGGGATGGGTGGCAATGCCAGTATTGTGGCGACACGTTCCGAACCAACGAGTTGACGTTCGATCATGTGACACCGCGATCACATGGCGGGCGGACATCCTGGACGAATATCGTCACGGCCTGTCAGGATTGTAATACAAAAAAAGGAAGCCAGACCCTGCGCGAGTGTGGAATGGTTCCCCTTCATGATCCTGTTGTCCCGACGATTCATGACCTTCAGGAAAACGGACGAAAATTCCCACCCAATTTTCTTCACGAAAGCTGGTCGGATTTTCTCTATTGGGAAACCGAGTTGGTAGAACAATAGGCAAACTAAAAAAGCGGTAACAAACATATAAAAACAAGGAGGTTGTCATGTTTGGTAAACTAATAGATGTAACGAGCATTCGGTCCACGTCAGATGCGGTATGGTTCTATCTATCATCCCTCATCCTATTGGTCGGATTTTCAACAGTAATGACTTACGTTTTGCATTCAGTCGGCGTGATTGACACAGTCGGCAGTTTCTTTGACGGCGGTCATGTTCATACTTTGATCGGAACGGGGTTTGTGTTGGTTCTCTCCAGCATGATCTTGACCGGACGGAAATTGACGAGTGATCTGTTCTCTATCTTACTCGTTGGGGTTGGTGTTTATCTATCCTACACCACCAACGTTATGCTAGGGATGCTACCCGTTGCTTTGCTAACTACATTGCCTGGAAGCAGCAAATAATAAAGGTCTCTTTTCATCCTAAATGAAGCCAGAGAATTTGCTCTGGCTTCTTCTTTTTTCTTGCTTTTTTGTTATAACAATTGATAGCGTTGCGGCTTACAACTGAGCCTATAATGACTTATACGTCATCCCGCTGGCGCGTCCGTGCAGGACGCTGGCACAAACGGGATCCAGAATCTTGTGCAACTTCGTTGCACTCATAATGCTGGATCCCCGATCTGCGGTCAGCTTCGCTTCCCTTGTCGGGGATGACAACTGTATAACTAATTTTGGGTTTACTAACAGAAAAAGAGGCCGGAATGTTGAGAGATTTATTTGATTTTTCCAAAAAGCGCAGCGGAGCAGAAGCCGTCGCTTTTTATATGTTTTATTTGGGATGCTTTGCGTTGCTTTCAGCGATGCTGGGGTTCGAGGTCTAAAGAAGGCTGAGACCATCGCGTTTTCTAAGGCCAACATAAGCCAGACACAAAACGCCCAACCCCAAGCACATCACCACGTTGTAATTAGCCATCGAGAGTCCGAACAAACTCCACGGAATTTCATCACAGCGAACCACCGAGACTTCTTGGATTCGCCGAATAAGTTCTTCGACTGATCCGCTCATATCAGGGGCGGAGCAGCCTTCAAGTCCTGCCCACCATTTCCGCTCAACGCCGGAGTGGTAGAAGGCAATGACGGAATTGGCGAGAAAAATAAAACCCGAGAGGCCGATCATCAAGGCGCGAAATCTGGCAACCGCCGCCCCGTAAAGGCCAAGCAAAATATTAAGTCCAAAGGGGCCACGCTGAAGCAAGCAAAGGTAACAAGGCCGCAGATCAAACCCAAATTGGGCAATCAAGGCGGCAATCAAAGAAAAAGCAGAAATCCCCGCAATCGACAGGCAAACAAATTGCGGCGGAAGGGTCCAAGGTTTCAGGACATAAGGCAAAAGTGTCATCAGGAATCCCCTTTTCGAGGAAATTTATATCAGGGCTGGTTTGATCCGGCAATATCTTCTGCGACCGGAAACAGAACATCGCGCACAAGCCAGACTCCCAGACCAACCGAGGCGATCCACCCAACCACACAGGCGGTAATCGCGCCATAAGCTCCGTAAAACGGGCACAAGGCAAAGGCCAAAAGAATGCCAATAGCCCCCGCTCCTAACCTTAGGTGGTTGTAACGCTTCAATTGTCCGGCTTTGACGATGACTGTTTCCAAAGGGTAGGATAATGCGCCAAACGAAAAATAAGCCGCCCAACCAATGATAAGTGGCCAAAACTCAGCATAGCGTTCCCCATAAAACAGCAAGACAATCGGTTTGCCAAAGGCTGCTGACCCCAAAAGGGTGAGGAGGCACAAAGCTCCGTAGAGTCTGACTTGACGCAAAAAGGCACTGCGAAGGCCGAAAGATTTTCCGTTCACACTCGAATACTGGAAAAAGTTTTTGTCAATAACATCTAGGCTCCTGACAACAATGCTCAAAGGCTGGACAAGGCCGCGAATGGCAACGAAGGCCGCCGTTTGTGCGGGTGCGGCAATGGCTCCAAGAAGAAAGAGCGGAAACTCACTGAACCCCGAAGACCCCGCAATCCCTAAGATCGAGCTGGGGAGGAGTCTTTTGTTGGCCTTCGTCATCATACGCCACCCCCAAAAGAAATCGGGCTTGCCCGTGATCCAGACAAGCCGCGCAATTTTAAGGGCGGCATAGGTCCCCACAATCAGCATCAAAGGAAGAAAACCAATTTGCCAGAACCGCGCCGCGAAAAACAAAGCGGCGTTCAAGCCGCAAAACAGAAGCGAGGAAAGAAACGGGTCTATAATGCGTCCGGTTTTGAGCAAAACAATGCGGTCAAAGCTCAGTTGAGCGTAGATGAGGGTCGTCACCACAATCACAGCCGCCAAAGCTGTATGGAAGGGAGACGGGAAAAAGAGCATGAAGCCTGCCATGACCACGGCTCCGAGGCCGAGCAAACACCCCCATGTCACAAGGTGTTGGCCCATGACTTTTGAAAGGCGTTTGACAAAAATCGGAGCGGGAAGGAGGGAACTCTGGACAATGTAACACGTCCGTTGGGTACTCTGGACGAGCAGAGAAATGGAAAGCCCAATCCCATAGGCTGTTACTTCGCTATCGGTGTAAAACCGCGCCAGAGTCACGGTTAGGATGAAATTTCCCGCCGAAAAGAGGAGTTGGTCCAGAAGGGAGAGCAACCTTAAGTAGGTCGTCCGCGATTTTTTGGCGGCATTCAGCCCTTTTGAGATATGCTGTCCCAAGTGTTTCATCTTGATTTCTGTCCAAGCCTCATGTAGAAAACCGCATTCCCTATACCACCCCTTACGGCGCGGTACTA
>JAGOQV010000035.1 GCA_018063145.1 Alphaproteobacteria bacterium | reverse complement strand
ACCGATAATCCTTTCGTATAGACCTCCATTGAGGGGTAAGCTGCTTCTCCCAGAAAATAATTTTCTCCAGCCGCTTTTTTGGCCACCCGAAACGCCTCGCTCTTAAGCCCCATGTTTGAAAGAGCCGTAGAAAACGCTGCAAATTCAGATGGAGCTTTGAGTGTTGCGATGACCGCATTCACCAACTCGGTTCGAAGCCCCTTATATCCTGACGCTTCTGCAATGCGAATGGCTATAACCATATCGCGGGATTGAATTTTGCCAATATCCTCCCTTGACGCTTTAACCGGAACGAGTTGTGGAGCTTTTTTGTTCAAATGAAGCAAAGCAATCTGCCCGTAATAGGTTTTGGGATAGCCTGCCGCACGGGAAAACCATTCACTCGCCTTGGCTTTATCCCCTGAAGCCTCATAGGCTCGGCCTGTCCAATAAGCTCCACGGGCCTTACTCACTGCAGTTTTGACGTTTCCATACATATCTTGGAAATGGGAAAGAGCCTCGGAAGGCTTTTTCATGAATCGCAGAGCCAGCCACCCCGAAAGCCATTCTGCTTCAGCGTATTCTGTTCCCTCCATGTTTTCGTGCCGACTTGCCAGAGCGTAAGCCTTGGCAAAGTTTTTCTTCTCTATCATGCGCCGCGCCAGAATATTCCGCTCTTTCCACCAATCTTCAGGATTGGTAATTGAGGAAGCCGGAGGAGCAGCGGTGAGAATAGCCATAGCCCCATCATCTTGATCCTGACGCCGTCTCCAGCGAAGCCTTTCATACAACAGCCCCGCGTCTTTCTGGAGAGAAGACGGCACGCGCCCCACCCAAGAAGGCCCATCTGGTTTTTCTTCAGAAAGGGCAATCCGCGCTTCAACCAATTCTGGATAGCCATTCCCTAATCTTCTAGCCAAGGCTCTGGCCAGTGTGTATTTCTCACTAAAAAGTAAATGATCCAAGCGGCGGTGATGTCCATCCTGCCCGATCAAGGAAGGAGCCTCCTTCATGATCCGGTCTTGATCTTCCAGAGAGATGATGGCTTCAGGCCATGCCCCTCGCGCCAATTCCTGCGCTGTTTTTTCCTGACCAATTTTTTGCCCTGCCTGCAGTAATTTTATAATCCCCTCTCCTGTCACGGGTGGATGAGCAGAGAACCACGCGAGAACATTGGTTGGCGATTCGTTGACAGACATATTCCGTTCGGCACTCGCCTGAATGTTCTTTTGCGAAGGCCAATCTGGATGTTGTTTCAAAAAACTGGCAATGCGTTCAAAAGGGAGGCCCGTAAGGTCATTGCGGTACAGCATCCATTCATACAGCGTTGCCATGGCCGGATCGCCGGATTTCTGGACCAATTCCCGCGCTTTTGTCCAATCCTCATCCACCATAGAGGTTAAGGCTGCTGCTGACGTTTGATTGCCTGCAAAACTATGCGAAGGAAGCAAAAATAAGACCGCGAGCCCTGTAAAAACATGGACAGTCGTTTTCCAAAAGTATAAACTTAGCCCCTCACTCCCACTCAAACGCAAAGAAGGTCCGCCATGTTCTCCGGTTCGATTACCGCCCTGATTACCCCGTTCCATCACGGCGAGATTGACCGCAAGGCGTTTGATGATCTGGTTGAATGGCAAGTGGAACAGGGGAGTCACGCGGTGGTTCCTTGTGGTACAACCGGAGAGTCTCCGGTTCTGACAGATGATGAAACAAAATACATTTTTGAACGATGCGTTCAAGTAGTCAAGGGGCGCATTCCCGTGATTGCTGGAACGGGTTCAAATTCAACCCGCAAAGCTGTCATAACCACGCAACTTGCCCGCAGTTGCGGAGCGGATGGCGCACTTATCGTTGCCCCCTACTATAACAAACCAACCCAAGAAGGGCTGTTTTCCCATTACAAAGCCATTCACGATTCAACGGATATTCCCCTTGTCCTTTACAATGTCCCCGGGCGGTGCGGTGTTGAAATTTCTGTGGATAGTGTCGTGCGCTTGGCCGAGTTGCCCCGCATTGTCGGACTCAAAGATGCCACCCTTGATACCTCGCGAACAACTCTCATCAAATCACGAAGCAAAGCTGGGTTTTTGGTTTTCTCGGGCGAGGATGCCCTGGCAGGTGCGTATCTGGCCCAAGGGGCTGATGGCTGCATTTCGGTGACCGCCAATGTCGCCCCTGCCCTATGCGCAAATTTTCAAACCTCATGGAAGAACAAAGACCTCGAAACATTTCACGCTCTGCAAACGCGCCTTGCCCCTCTGCATAAGGCCTTGTTTGTGGAAACATCTCCGGCTCCAGTCAAATATGCAGCTAGCCGTCTCGGCCTATGCCGCGATGAGGTTCGTCTGCCGCTCGTTCCTGCCTCGGAATCGGCTCGCCGCGCCGTTGACAGTGCCCTTGCAGATGTGGGCTTGATTGAAAACGCCGGACCTGACAAACTCCGTCATCATGGCTAAGGACCCAAAACAGAAACCTCTCATTTCGATCAACCACACAGTGGCTGAAAATCGGCGTGCGCGATTTGACTATTTCCTCGAAGATAAAATCGAAGCGGGAATTTTGCTCAATGGAACAGAAGTCAAATCTCTGCGCCACGGGCAATGTTCTCTGAACGAATCCTTCGCCGTGGAAAAAGGAGGGGAGATTTGGCTGCATAATTCCTACATCGCCCCCTATGGTCCAGCGGGAGCGCATCTTCAACATGAACCTCGCCGGCAAAGAAAACTTCTCCTCCACCAACGGCAAATTTCCAAACTGCTCGGAGCCTCGCGCCAACAGGGATTTACCATTGTCCCTGTCCGCCTTTTCTTCAACAGTCGCGGAATTGCCAAAGTCGAAATTGCCCTCGCCAAGGGAAAACAACTTCACGACAAGCGCGAAACCACCAAAGAACGGGATTGGAACCGGAGCAAAACCCGCATTCTGCGCGGAGAATAGCCCTTTCCTCGTTTCTATGAAAACTTTTGAGCGGAATTGACCTTTTTCTCTAAACTGGTTAACCTTGCCCGATTCCCGCCCTGTTGGCGGGTTCGTTTTGTTACGCAGAGGATTTCTTCTATGGATAAAGTTCCGATGACCAAAGAAGGTCACACAGCCCTTGAGAAAGAGCTCAAAAACCTGAAATCGGTTGAACGGCCTGCTGTGATCGCAGCGATTGCCGAAGCACGGGCCCATGGCGACCTCTCAGAAAACGCAGAGTATCACGCAGCCAGAGAGCGTCAGAGCTTTATAGAAGGCCGCCTTCAAGAGCTTGAAGCTGTCATTTCCAAAGCTCAGATTATTGACATCAATGCTCTCTCCGGTGACGTTGTCAAATTCGGGGCAACGGTGGTGATTGTGGATGAGGAAGATGACGAAGAGCTAAAACTCCAAATCGTTGGTCCCTATGAATCGAATGCCGATAACGGAAAAATTTCGATCACCGCCCCTATTGCAAGGGCCTTAATCGGAAAATCCGTTGGGGATGTGGTCGAGGTTGCCACACCCAAGGGCCGCCGCCACTATGAAATTCTGATGGTGATGTACAGATAAATAGAAAGAAATTGTCCCTGTAAAAAACCCCTCGCTTCAGAGGGGTTTTGTTCTATTCAGTAGAAATCGGAACGCCCGCTTTAAGTTTACTCACCTTGATCGAGAGAGACGATTTAACAGCGACAACATTGGGACTGTTGACCAGATGTTGGGTCAAAAATGTTTGATAGTCGTCCCAATCACGAGCAACTATTTTGAGCAAAAAATCATTATCGCCCGTCATCATATAAGCCTCGCGGACCATCGGCCATTTTTCGAGCCATTCTTCAAATTTTTTAAGCTCACCCTCACCAACTGCGGCAAGTTTGACGGCCGTAAAAACCGTGACGGGAAATCCCAAAGCAGCAGCATCGACCCGCGCATGGTAACTCTTGATGAGGCCCATCTCTTCAAGATTGCGAACACGGCGCAGACAAGGCGGGGCAGAAATCCCTGCCCGCTTAGCCAAGTCAACATTGGTCATGCGGCCATCATTTTGCAAGTCGCTGATAATGCGGCGATCAATACGATCCAGTTTGATCCGTGCGGGAGATTTGTTCTCGGTGTTACTCATGGTACTCAAAGATTCTTGGGTTGTCTTTTTAGGCTTTGCGTTGGTATAAGTTGAGATGACGCTGAGAGCAAGGGGTTTTATAATTTTAACAGAATACACCCAATCAGGATTCATAGGTTAAATGGCAGAAAACTCACGTTTTTCTCTCCCTCTGACATGGATTATCACCGAAGGAATGGCCGGAACGGAAAACCAATGTCTGGGAGTTGCCGATGCGCTGGGGGTTACTCCGCTCGTCCTGCGCGTTTCTTTGAAGCAGCCGTGGAAACTCCTCTCCCCCTATCTTGGATTTGAGAGAGCGACCAGTTTTGCCCCTCCGCTTTGCGGACCTTGGCCAGATCTTTTGATTGCGTCAGGCCGCAAAAGCATTTCCGCTTCGCGTTATATCAAAAAGGCAAGTAGGGGAAAGACTTTCACGGTCCAAATTCAAGACCCACGACACTCCCTGAAGGATTTTGACCTTGTCGCCGTTCCGGCCCACGATCCCGCTCGCGGTGAAAATGTGCTGGTAACACAAGCGACTCCTAACCGCATCACCTCCGCCCGTTTATCTCAGGCTATGCGGGATTTTTCCGAAATTCTTACACGTGTCAGTTCCCCACGCGTAGCAGTTCTGGTTGGTGGAAGTACCAAAACCCATCGCTTCACACAAGAGGAAGCAAATTCTCTCGCCAGCCTCCTTTCACCTCTCGTCCATCAGGGCGTAGGACTCATGATTACCACATCTCGCCGGACAGGGCGTGAAAATGAAGAAAGCCTCCGTCAACATCTTTCCACACCAAACGGGTATTTTTGGAACGGCGGCGATACCAACCCCTATCTTGGGTTTCTGGCCTTTGCCGACTTTATTCTGGTAACAGGAGATAGCACTTCCATGATTTCCGATGCCGCCACAACCGGAAAGCCCGTTTACGTTCTTCCTATGGCTGGACTTTCGCAACGACAAGCCGGACTGATTGAGAACCTCAAAAAGGCTGGAATCGTACGGGATTTTACCGGAATGCTTGAAGACTGGACCTATCCCCGCTTGCACGATTCAGAGCGCATTGCAGACGAAATTAGGCGGAAAAGCGGTTTATTTCCCAATTAACCTCTTTACCTTCGCCCTTCAGGGCGTTACATCAAACCTATCATGACAAAAGAACATATCACAACCAAAGTCCTTATTATCGGCTCTGGACCTGCCGGATACACCGCTGCCATTTATGCAGCTCGGGCCAATCTTTCCCCTGTGCTGGTAATGGGGATGGAAGTCGGAGGGCAGCTAACCATCACGACTGATGTCGAGAATTACCCGGGCTTTGCCGCTCCCGTCCAAGGTCCTTGGTTGATGGAGCAAATGCGGGCACAAGCGGAACACGTTGGAACGAAGCTCATCAGTGACTTGATTGTGAAGGTAGATTTCTCAGCCCGTCCCTTCACCGCAACAGGAGATAGTGGAACGACCTACACAGCCGATACGGTTGTGATCTGTACGGGAGCCAAAGCGCGTTGGTTAGGTCTTCCTTCGGAAGTGACCTATCGCGGCTATGGCGTGTCCGCTTGCGCAACGTGCGACGGATTCTTTTTTCGCGGCAAAGACGTCGCTGTTATAGGAGGCGGCAATTCGGCTGTGGAGGAAGCTTTGTTTCTCTCCCAATTCGCAAGCAAGGTCACCGTCATTCACCGCCGCGATACGTTCAGAGCCGAAAAAATTGGTCAAGACCGGCTGTTTGCCAACCCAAAAATCAACGTGATCTGGGATAGTGGTGTTGAAGAAATTATGGGGAATTTGCCTGGCAGCACGACAGGACCAATTGGAGTAACCGGACTCAAACTTAAAAATCTCAAATCGGGGGCCCTATCTGATCTTGCCGTGGATGGTGTTTTTGTGGCCATTGGCCACGACCCAGCGACTGAACTATTCAAAGGCCAAATCAAAATGGATGAAAGCGGTTACATCTTGACCGAACCGGATTCAACGGCCACATCTGTGGCAGGTGTTTTTGCTGCTGGAGATGTGAAGGACAAAGTTTACCGCCAAGCCGTCACAGCAGCAGGTATGGGCTGCATGGCCGCGCTTGAAGCCGACCGATTCTTGGCCCATCACGACTAGGCAAAAACATATGGCAATGGATTGGGACAAACTACGCATTTTTCACATGGTTGCCGAAGCAGGGAGCTTTACCCATGCAGGCGAGTCCTTGGGGCTGTCTCAATCTGCAGTTTCCCGTCATATCAGTTCCTTTGAAGAAGGACTGGGAATTCCTCTTTTCCACCGCCACGCGCGGGGCCTGATCCTCACCGAACAAGGCGAAATGTTACACAAGGCCTCGACTGAAATTTTCAGCAAAATGGTCATGATCGAAGGCCAGTTGAGCGACACTAAAAACCAGTCTGAAGGGGAACTCACCTTGACCCTTGCTGAATTCGTTGGCACACACTGGCTGGCTTCCCGCCTTCCTGCCTTCAGGACACAGTACCCCGATATTCAAATGTCAATTCTGCTGGATGACCGAATCTTCAATCTGGGAATGAGGGAAGCCGATGCTGCCATCCGGCTTTATAAGCCGGACCAACCGGACTTGATTCATCGGCATTTGGCCACGCTTCGCTTTGTTGTATGCGCCAGTAAATCTTACCTAGCCGAACGCGGAACCCCGACAGGTTTGGGGCAGTTAAAAGACCATACCCTGATTGGCTACCCCGATAATATTCTAGTGCCCTACCAAAATCCAAACTGGCTCTTCACCAAGGCCCATATTAACCGGACCAAAAACTCCAATCTCTTGCTTATGAACTCTGTTTCAACAATTCACCAAGCCATCCGCAGCGGCGCAGGCATTGGCGTTCTCCCTCTTTTTATGGTCCAGAATTCCCCTGAGATCGAGCCAATCCTTCCCAATATAGAGCCTGACAGCGTTGATATGTACTTCGTGTACCCAGAGGAGAGGCGACATTCGAAACGCATCTCGATCTTCCGCGATTTCATTCTGGACCAGATCAAGAGGACGGATTTTTAAGCCCCGCAAAAAGCTCAAGTCTCCCTTTTGAAAAAAACACTTGTTTTTAGACCTCGAATCACCATATATGGCCTCTGGAACTTGCTTCAAGTTCCTTCGCGTCTATCTAGACGTGAAACCTCCCTGTTCAACTCTACCGGGCTTTTGCCCGGTTTTTTTTGTGCTGTGCCTGCCTGACTTTTCAGCTAATATGGCGGCCAATATGGATGTTTGTTATGTCTGACTCGCCTTCCTCCCGCAAAAAACCTGTCATTGCTCTGTTTAATTACGGGGGAGGAATGCGTGGCCTGATCCCCGCCCATTTCATGCAAAGGATCGAGGAGACAACCGGACTCCACATGGCCGAGATGGTAGATATTTTTATGGGGCCTTCAACGGGTTCGATCCTGAATGCTTCCTTGAATGTTCCCCATCCGTATGAGGCTGGCCTGCCTAAATATAAAGCCCGTCACATGGTGCGCTTTTATGAGCGCGAAGGAATCCAGATCTTTCCTCAAGACTCCTTCCGCGCCTTTCGCAGTATGATTCATGACTTTAACAACCGAACCATGAAATTCGGGCAACTCGATCAATTGCTGCGTCATGGTCACTATGAACACGCCAATCTTGGACGCTCCTTGCGGGCTTTGTTTGGCCGCAGTCAACTGAGCGACAGTCTGAACAGCTTGATTGTTCCGGTTTACAGTATTGATGGACGCGGTCTTCGTTCAAACGGTATATCTAGGAACGACTATATCCACAGAACCAATACGTTTTTGAATGAAGGGGGACACGCTCTCTGGCTCAAAAATATCAAATTCGAAGGGGCGCAAAAAATGTCGCCACCACAAACTGTTGGCTTGTTTGACGCTGTGATGGCAAGCACCGCCGCCCCAACATATTTCCCATGCCATACGTTCAAAATGACTCCAGAAGCAGGCGCCCCCGAGCTGGAAATTTCTGGTATAGATGGAAGTATTTTTGACAACCCCTGTATCAGCTATATGGGGGCACTGCGGGAACATATTCCGGCAGACCGCGACCTTGTGATGATTGTGCTTGGAACCGGATATTACAACCGTTCCATTCCCAAAGAAGATTGGAATCGCTATGGCTCGTTGGGTGTCGTGGACCCTAGTAACGATATGCCACTGATTAACATTTTCTTTTATGCCTCGGAAACCGCTCTGCTGAATTCCTTTACCAGAGACATGGGCGATAACCTGTATATGTTCAACAAATCCCTGATTACAGGTCCCTTTGCAGAAGATTACCCAAGTGGCCAAATTGACGATGCCAGTCCAGAAAACCTCCGCAAGCTCAAAAACTTCTTCGAAATGACGTTAGAAGAAAACCGCAAAAACTTTGAAACCATTTGCCATCTTCTGGTGAACAACCGCGACTCCCGCCAATTAGGTCAAGGAAACCGCTCACCCCGACCAAACTTAAGAAGCCGGATTTCGCGGGGATTGGGACTTTCCCGCCCACCAACAACCTAATTTCTCCTTTTTTCTTGATATTTTTCGTAAGACTTAATAAATCTGTAAATAGAAAAGACAGGAAATGGGTCGTCATGAGAATTTCAGAAACATTTGACAAAGTTCGCGATGCCCTCACCCCTCGCCAAAGGACAGATTTCATCTTCATTCTGCGGGGTGGCGCGGGCGAAATATATACCTCTATCTATAATCTGTTCAGCCTTGAAAAGCGCGTGGGTCATTCTCTGCACGAGCACAGGCCTTACCTGATAGGGGACTCAGCCGGAGCCTTTGTCGTAGCGGGACTGGCTGCTCCATCCTTGAGCGATCCGACAAAACCAGCCCTCACTGCCTCTGATCTCCCTCAAATGTTTCAGGACAACATCTATTTTTATCTATCCCGCCGACGCGACAAGGCCAAGGAAAGGTTGGAAGAAACCATTAGGCAGGCACGTCTTTGCGACTCCCTTTTGCCCGTGTGTATCAGTTCCTGTTCTATTTCACCGACCCTCACCCGCGAATACTTCCAGTATATTCCAGAGGGACATTTTCTTCCTGCTATATCCACCCTTCCCAATCTCAATGAAACCGTCCAATTCTCGGATGCGGCTCTGGCTTCTTCAGCCTATCCACTCAAATTCGGAGACCATGCCATTGCAGAAACCGGAAAGAGGTATATTGATATGGCCGTTCTTGAAACTCACTCTTCCAATCTGGTTGAACTGTCAGATTTTTACAAAACCCATCTCAGAAGCCGCCGTCTTGTATGCGTCATCTTTGGCAATAACTACGAAAACATCACCCTTAGACCAACAGAACGTCTTGGAATATTCGGAATGAACCGCCATTTCCCCGAAGCTTTGCGAGCCCTCGTTCACATGGATATGATTGAACACGCCACAAAACTATTTGGGAAAGACAACGTTTTTGATCTCAGCCTGCGGCTTGACCAACCGTTTGCAGAAGGAAAGATATCCCCCTTTCCCGATGCCTTCACTGGATACGCTAGGGTCATAAAAAAAAGAATGGCCCTCACCGAGCAGTTGATTGACAGCAACCCCGAACATCAACAAAAACTAGACTGCCTCGCCGAGATCATCCGAAATTCTCCCCTGCCCCGCCGTCCTCTCCTGAATAATCAGGCAACCTTTGTCGCTACTCCGGTTAGGGCCGCGCAGGCCGTTTGAATACGCTCGCACGCCTTCGTCAAAGCCTCCGTTGATGTGGCATAGGATATGCGGAAATAAGGCGAAAGTCCAAAAGCCTCGCCTTGTACTGCGGCCACTCCAACAGTTTCAAGAAGATAGGTCACAAAATCTCCATCCGTTGCGATGACTTTTCCATCAGGCGTTACTTTGCCGATACAGCCTTCGCAGCTTGCATACACATAGAAAGCCCCTTCGGGTTTTGCACAGCGAAGTCCATCTGCCTTGTTGAGCATTTCGACAACCATATCACGCCGCGCTTTATAGGTTTCGCACCATCCCCTTAGAAAAGATTGATCTCCATTCAAGGCCGCCAAAGCAGCAGCTTGGGAAATTGAACACGGATTGGAGGTACTATGGCTTTGGATATTTCCCATTGCTTTGATAAGCTCTTTGGGGCCGGCAGCATACCCAATCCGCCAACCTGTCATGGCATAAGCTTTTGAGGCCCCATTACAGGTCAACGTCCTGTCATATAATTTTGGTTCGACCTGAGCTGGGGTACAAAATTTGAATCCATCATAAACCAGATGCTCATAAATATCGTCCGACATCACCCAAACATGGGGGTGGCGGAGCAAAACATCTGTCAAAGCTTTCATCTCATCATAGGAATAGGCCGCGCCCGTTGGGTTGCTGGGCGAATTCAAAATAACCCATTTTGTTTTAGGAGTGATAGCCGCTTCAAGATCAGCAGCTTTTAACTTAAATCCATTTTCTTCAGCGCATTTCACAAAAACGGGAGTTCCTTCGGCCAGCAAGGTCATATCAGGATAAGAAACCCAATACGGAGCAGGAATAATCACCTCATCCCCTACCCCCACCGTAGCCATCAACGCATTATAAAGAACTTGTTTTCCGCCCGCACCAACCGTGATCTGGCTTCGGTCATAGGTCAAACCATTGTCCCGTTTGAACTTGGCAATAATGGCATCTTTCAAGGCAGGGGTTCCATCCACGGCGGTATATTTGGTTTCACCCCGTTTCATGGCCGCATAGGCCGCTTCAATCACAAAATCCGGCGTGTTGAAATCTGGTTCTCCGGCCCCCAATCCGATCACGTCTTTTCCGGCAGCCTTCAGCTCATTGGCTTTCGTGGTCACAGCAATGGTTGGGGATGGTTTAATCCGGCTCAGCCGAGAAGAAAGAAGAGACATAGACAATCCTTTTGTTGAAAGACACGCTATAGCCTAGAAAAGTCTGTCAAAAAAGGCAAGCCCCTCCGACGCAGCCGCCCTTAAAAAGCATCTTCCCGAATCAGAGAACCCAAGCCAGACAGATCAATGGTTGCCGTTTCTCTAAAATCAACCCTTTGCGCGACAAACCACTGGGCCAGCGGGGCCAATAGCGGGTGCTTCAAATCGTGCTGCAAATGATGGGAAAGAATAGGGACGAGATCCAGTAAACGGGTCTTTCCGCTATGAACCGCAAGTTTAACCGCCTGCCCAATCACGCGACAATGAAACTGACAAGCCAGAATGGGATACCACGCCAAAAAAGATTCTCTTTCGGCAGGCATTAAATGTTCGATAAATTTTCCCAGACACACGGCTCTAATATCATCTGGAACAATGCGCCGCGCATCATCGAGAAGGTTCACGAGATCATACGGCGCAGGGCCAACCACAGCCCCTTGGAAATCGACCAATCCGATTTGCTTATCTTTTTCCCGTTCGGCAAGCCACATCAAATTTGCAGGGTGAAAATCGGCATGAAGAAACCGGCGTGGAACGATGGGCAAAGACTTTTCAATTTTTTTCCAAACTTCGAGATACTCTTCGCTCAGTCCATCAGGATTTTTAACCCGCTTGATGGCAGGAATGTACCAATCAACCACCCGCCGCCGTCCAGTGTGAATATGCCCTGCATAGTAATCAGGCAGATCAATTGAAATATGCTGGCTCCGCCCATAAATATGGGCCAGAACATTGGTGGCCCGCAGGTAATCATCTCCCTGTGAACTTGGCATATCTTGAATACGGTCCTGCAAAGAAATTGAGCCAAAATCTTCGACAAGAAGCAAGCCATGCGCCACGTCTTGAGCATAGACCTGAGGCGCAGACAGGCCAATAGAGAAAAGATAGGAAGAAATGCGGACAAAATCACGCAGCTTATGACCCGCCGTTGCTTGTGGGTGATCGTCAGGCAAAGAATGCATAACAATCGCACTGCGACCGCTTTTCTCAACACGGAAAATTTTACGCTGTGACCAGTCTTCCCCCACACGAGTCTCAAGAGCCCCCGCCCAACCAGCGTGTTTTAGGAAATTTAATCTTTCTGCAGGATCCAGCATGGTAGTTTATTATTTCAGCTTGGTTTTGCTTTTGGATGCCATCAATTTCAGCGCATTGATGTGCTGTGCCGAAGCCGCTTTTTTCTTAATCGGTGGAGCCTCGTCTTCCTTGCCAAACTTAGCAACGTTCTGACCTCCCAAAGCCTTCAGTAGATCAATCCCAAAACCTGCATCTTCTTTGGATGGTTTGGGAATCGGAGGAAGATCATCGGCTTTCGATTTCGAAGTCTTCCCCTTTTGCTGAATAGCAATCCGATTGACTGCATGGGCAACAATGGCATTCAAATGAGGCTTGGCCAACGCCAACAACAGTTGGTCATCCTCAATAGCCATCGAAGCAACCAACTGACGCGTTTTGGTCTGGTTGCCTTTGGCTTTTTTGAGAGCTTCTATAATACAGGTTTCAAGATAGGACTGAGCCATAAACGCCTCCCATGTTCAGGAAAATGATATCACAGGGTTCTACAAGTTTACAGGGCGATTTTTGACAATTCAAGAGCCAATGCCTGCAGTCCGCGCACACGATCCTTGAGGTGATCCCATGAACGCAAAACGGATATTTTTTGATCGGGCCGCAGCTTGACACTCCCGGGATGAGAGGAAACCCAGCCAAGTAGTTTTTCAGGACAAGGCGGCGAGTTCTGATAAAACCCGATGAGAGCGCCTTTGGGACCAGCGTCTAGGTGAGATATACCTGCCTTCTTACAAAGGATCTTAATTTTGACAATGTCAAACAGGTTGCTGGCCTCATCTGGCAAGGGGCCAAAGCGGTCGATCATCTCGGCGGCAAAGATTTCAATTTCTTCTTCGCTTTCAAGTTCGGCCAAGCGGCGATACAAACTCATTCGCGTACTCAGATCTGTCACGAAATGTTCGGGAATTAGAACAGAAGACCCTAGATTGATGATAGGACTCCATCCACTATCTTGTAATGGAGCTTCCATATCCACCCCTGCTCGCGCAGCCGCAACAGCCTCTTCTAACATCTGCTGATACAGCTCAATACCGACTTCCTTGATATGACCGGATTGTTCTTCCCCTAGTAGATTTCCGGCCCCCCGAATATCGAGGTCATGGCTGGCTAGCTGAAAGCCAGCCCCCAAGCTATCCAATGTTTCAAAAACCTCCAGCCGCTTTTGGGATTGCTCTGTCAGTTTCACAGAAGAATCGTAAGTGAGATAGGCGTAGGCGCGAACCTTTGATCTTCCCACACGCCCCCGAATTTGATAAAGTTGAGAGAGCCCGAACATATCGGCGCGGTGAATGATAATCGTGTTTGCAGCTGGAATATCGAGTCCGGATTCAATGATGTTGGTAGCCAACAGAACACCATACTGTCCTTCATAGAAAGCAGTCATCCTCTCTTCCAGTTCAGTCGGTGTCATTTGTCCGTGTGCGGAGATAACCTTGACCTCAGGAACCAAGTCTTTCAACTGTTGCTCTAACTCTTCCATGTCTTTAATGCGTGGGCACACATAAAAACTTTGGCCGCCGCGATAGTGTTCGCGCAAAACAGCATCCCGAATAACCAGAGGATCAAAAGGCATAACAAAAGTACGAATGGCCAGCCTGTCCACTGGCGGCGTGGCGATAATGCTCATGTCGCGCACACCGGCCAGAGCCATTTGCAAGGTACGGGGTATCGGCGTGGCCGTCAGAGTCAGAATATGAACACTGGCTTTAAGCTCTTTCATTTTTTCTTTTTGCTTAACGCCAAATCTTTGCTCTTCATCAATAATCAATAAGCCAAGATTGGCGAACTTAACATCTTTGGCAAGCAGCGCATGGGTTCCAATGACGAGCTTAACCGACCCATCCTCCATACCCTCTTTAATAACCTTGGCTTCTTTGCTCGTTACAAAACGGGAAAGTTGCTCAACGCGCAGCCCGACTTCGGCAAAGCGACGACAGAAATTTTCGTGGTGTTGGCGAGCAAGCAAAGTCGTAGGGGCAATAATGGCCACCTGCACCCCCGACAACGCAGCGACAAAAGCCGCCCGCATGGCCACTTCTGTTTTGCCATACCCAACATCGCCGCAAATCAGACGATCCATTGGCTCTCCTGATGACAAATCAGCCAAGGTTTCCTGAATAGCGCGCAGTTGGTCTTCGGTTTCCTGATAAGGAAACCGTGAGACAAATTCATTATAATTTCCATGATCCGCTTCCAGCACCTCGGCATGGCGCACATGGCGCATTGCAGCGATTTTGAGCAAACCATCCGCCATTTTCATCAGGTCTTTTTTGACTTTGGCTTTTCGTGCCTGCCATCCGGCTCCACCAAGTTTATCAAGGTCTGTATGCGCTTCGTCACTGCCAAAACGAGAAAGAACTTCGATGTTCTCAACCGGAACGAAGAGTCGGTCTCCACCCGCATAGGTAATTTTCAAACAATCATGAAGCAGTCCACCAGCCTTGAGTGTTTCCAGCCCCTCAAACCGACCGACCCCGTGATCGATATGAACGACCAGATCCCCCGGATTGAGGGCTGAAATTTCCCGCAAGAAATGATCTGCTCTGCGCCGCCGCGCTGTCTTGCGCGTCAGACGATCCCCCATAATATCCTGCTCAGTGACCAACAGGAGATCAGAAGCAACAAAGCCATGTTGCAAAGGCAAGAGAATAGCACCGACTTGCCCATTCTTCAGCTTCTGGACATCGGATATTTTTTCACAAGGCAGCAAGGAAACTCCGGCAGATTCTTGCATCATCGCTATAAAACGATCCCGCGATCCTGCGCTATAACACGCAATAACCTGCTTACGTCCATCTTGAATATGCGAGGACAGATAGGCAGCAACTTCACGAAACACGTTCAGGTCAGGTTGGGAACGAACATCGCCAAAGTCACGCCCACGCCGCGCAGCGGCGTTCTGACTTTCCTCATGAGGGGAAGAAAAGGGTTGAAGAACCAGAGGATTTCCGCGCCGCCAAACATCGCGGACCTCATTATCGGTTAGATAAAGCCTATCAGGCGCGAGCGGATGATACGCTGCTCCAGAGAGGCTAATATCCCCACCCTCTTTCTTCTTTTTGCGCTGGGCGATTGAACTGTCCAAAGTTTGGCGCGCCGCATAAAAATCTTGAATCTGGGTGTGACGTTCTCTTCCGGATAGTTCCGCTTGGGCATCAAGTGACACTTCAAATTGAGGGATATAATCAAACAAACTCGCCATACGATCAAAAAACAGAGGCAGCCAGTGTTCCATACCAGCATGACGCCGCCCCTCGCTAACTGCTGCGTAAAGAGGATCTGACTGTTGAGCTACACCGAAGAGGTCTCTATATGCGCCGCGAAATTTTTGAATGGAGGCATCATCAAGAAAGAATTCAGTAACAGGCCGTAAACTGAAATGATCCAGAAACCCAGTTGACCTCTGGGTAGAAGGATCAAAACTCTTGATTGTTTCAACCTCGTCTCCAAATAAATCCAGACGCAGCGGATCAAGATACCCGGGAGGAAATAAATCAAAAATCCCCCCGCGAACAGCAAATTCTCCAGCTTCGCGGACCGTCTCGACCCGAAGATATCCGTTGTCCACCAGAAACTTCATCAAATGTTTCTGAGTCAGTTTTCCGCCCCGCCGAACGGAAAGCTGCGCCGAAGCAAGAACTTCGGGCGGCATAACCTTCTGGGTTGCCGCATTGATATTGGTCAAAATCAGGCGCGGTTTATACAGCGCATCGGCCTGCCACTCCAAAATTCTTCCAAGAGCCGCAATTCTTTGCGCAACCAAATCCGCATGGGGGGAAACACGATCATAAGGAAGACAATCCCATGACGGAAACAAAACGACTTCCACATCCGGCGCAAAAAAAGCCAGAACATCGGCGAGAGTCGCCATACGGGAATCATCAAGCGCAATATGCACCAGAACCTTCCGGTCTCTGGAAAGAGAACGTGCCCGCTCAGCAAGAGAGCGCGCATCTTGTCCTTCCGGATTTCCAAACTGGCAAGGAAGTGCCTCCTCCCCGCTCTCTGATATTTTAGCAGCTATCGTCATGGGAACTTATTTGGCAAATCTATGCTGCAAGAGCAAGTCTAAAACCGAAGAGGCATAGGCCTCTGGTGCGGATTTTTGACCTGACACCCAGTCATAAACATCCGGATCATTACAGCAGAGGATTTCCTCGAACTCGGCCAGCTCTTTTTCACCAAAATTTGCCAGATTGCGGTCAGCGAAAGACCCCATCAACAGGTCCATTTCGCGAGTTCCCCGATGCCAAGCCCTAAAACCAAGGCGTTTTCTCTTGTTTTCCAATGTCTCGACTTCACAGGCCATTTGCGGCATAATGTGTTCATCCTCATCAAATTTGTCAGGGAGATAGTTTATGCCACTTATGCGCATCTTGAAAGAAAATCATGTTTTGGTGGCAGGAATTCTTCTGCCTCTTCTTTTGGTCGGACTTTTGACCCTTGCCAAATCGTTTCCCTTTCATGTTGTACCAGACCCGACTTTTCGAGCAGTTTATGCAATTAACCCTTACAACGGATACGGAAATTTTGTTTATAAAGTAACGGATGAAGGAAAGTTAGACGTTACCTTTGTGTCCCCGAAAACCAGTCGACAACATGGCATCCCTACCGGAAACGCGAAGGGACGGATTTATGTTTTCACGCCCGCAACAGGGGCTTTAGAGGATACCTCTTTGGACGTTCCCACTCTAAAAGAAGATGAAGAAAAACTATCGATCCCTCTTGAGAAACTTTCATCTCTCAAACTCTCCGGCCAAGTGACCGCCCCTGATGGCTATCGCTATGAGGACCGTGGATATTCGCACAGCTCTTTCTTAACGGAAGTACTATCCTTTCACAGCAGAAGCGGACCCATGCAAGTTGTCGTCAAGGAGAGCCGTGCTATCCCC
>JAGOQV010000001.1:50738-60661 GCA_018063145.1 Alphaproteobacteria bacterium | reverse complement strand
TGATTTTCGGGTTTTCACGCAAGACACCGACATCTAGCTTTTCAAGCATTTGCGCAGAGCGATTTCCGCCTATCGCTGCAATGATGGCTTTGACGTCTTTGTCTTTAAGAAGGTCGTGGAACGCAGAGACTTTCTGATCCGAGCTTCCGGCTGACTGGTTATATCTGGCCAAAGTCTGGGGGTGAATTTTTACCTTGAAACCGGCTTGCTCCAAAACAGCCACTCCCGCAGCCAGTTTTTCCGGCTCGATATAGCTGGAAGGCGACATGACTCCAATCATATCACCCATCTTGAGTGGAGGAGAGAGGAGGGCTTCGGTCATGAGCGGGTCCTTTGGAAGGCTTCAAGGGCTTGGTCGCGAGCAGTTTTGTGATCTAGCATAGGCGCAGGATAACGCTTTGTCCCCCATTCGGGAATCCATTTCCTTATATATTCCTGTTTTGGGTCAAATTTTTCAGCCTGAGTTTGCGGATTGAAAATACGAAAATACGGGGCGGCATCTGCGCCGCATCCCGCCACCCATTGCCATGAAGCCGCATTATTGGCAAGGTCCGCATCAAACAGAGTTTCCCAGAACCAATCTTCACCAACGCGCCAGTGAAAACGCAGATCCTTGACCAAGAACGATCCAACAATCATCCGCACACGGTTGTGCATATAGCCCGTGGCCCATAGCTCGCGCAGTCCGGCATCGACAATTGGGAATCCAGTGAGGCCTTTTTGCCAGCGTTCAAGAGCTTCGGTCGTAGGTTCGGCCCAATCGAAGAGGTCAAATTTTTTATTGAGGGGCGCGTGAGGCAAAGTCGGATTGAAATGCAGTAGAGAGTGAGAAAACTCTCTCCACGCAAGTTCGCTGTGGAAATGGTCGAGGTCATTCTCAAGATGATTGGTGAGAGCGTAGTTTTTGCTGTCATGCCAGACTTGGTTTGGAGAAATTTCCCCAAAGTGAAGATAGGGCGATAGCCGCGAGGGGTGGGGCAATGCCGGATAATCTCTTCCATTTTTATAATTTTTCAGCCCCGTTGCGAGAAAAGATGCGAGGGCCTGTTGTGCGCCAGACTCTCCAATCTCCCAATGGCTTACCACTTCGTCATTCCATTTGAGAGTTTTTGGAAGAAGCAACAATTGGTCAAGAGGCACGCTACTCTGAGGAGTTTCAGCCAAGGGAATAATATTGGGACGAGGTAAGGGGAGTCTGGGCTCTGGTTTGGAAAGGCAGCCGCGCCGGAAATAAGGGGTAAAAACACGGTAAGGCGTTCCATCCTCTTTCAGAACCTCCCACGGTTCGTAGAGTAAAGAGGCTTTGAATGTCGAAACTTGTACCCCATTGGCGGTGAGGGATTTTTCTATGTGTTGGTCTTGGTGATGACGCCACGGCTCATACAATCTGTTCCAGAAAACAGCAGGACTTCGCGTTTGCTGACAGATCTGTGTTAAAATTTGATCGGCGGCCCCCTTAAAAAGAGCCAGTTTTCCTGACAGGCTTTTGTTGAGAGAGGCGAGCGAATGGTGAAGCCAGACACGGCTGGCGGCCCCCATTTTCCATGCTCCTGCTACCTCATCATCCAGAATGTAAATCGGCAGAATTGGCTGACCTGACCGGAGAGCTGCCGTCAAGGCAGGGTTATCATGCAAACGAAGATCATGGCGAAACCAGAGCAGGACAGGCGGGGTCATCCTTTTTCTTTATCAGGAGTTAGTGGAATTTTACAAGGGGAACAATTGGTCATAAATGTTTACCATAAATTAACAAGAGGCCCTTAGAATGGTAGTGTAATTCAAGGGGTGCTTTTTGATGGCGGAAGTTGACGAAGGGGGAAACCCTCTTTCTGAGGGCGGTGCAGTGGAGGCTTCGGAGCTTTCTGCGGAGAGTGCGTCTCCGTCAGTGGCCACTCCTGCCGCTTCGCGGGCTTCGGCTCCTCGGCGAGTTACTCATTCGCATCGACCAACTCCTGCCCGCACGGCTTCGGCTCCTGCCGCATCTTCGGCCTCCGTTCGTTCGATTGACAATGCTTTGGAGAAAAGGGAGTCGCGTCTCACTGAAACGGCTCCTGTTCAGAAATTTGAAGGAAATCTAACTGCCCGCATTGACCAACTTAACGGGGACAAGGTTCTTTCTGCTGGGGACCGTCAGTTTGTTAAGGACATAAGTTCTGCTCATTTCTTGGCTAAGGCGATGGATGCCGCTGGGACGAAACCTTATTCTGAGGCGTTCAAGGAAACCTCTCGGGATGCTTTGAGTAATGCAAAATCAGGGCGTGCCGGACTCACATTCAATGTTGATGACTTGAACGTGACGAGTTTGGACGGGCCGCAGCAACGAGCCGGAGCACCAAGTCGGGGTGAGATTAAGGTCGGCGGGATACCGAGAGAATCGCGCCTCACTGAGGCCGATCCTATTAAATTCTACGAAAAGACATTAACCGAACGCTTGGATCGCGAGAACGGCGATAAACCTCTCTCAGCGGCCGATCGGCGGGCGATTAAAGATATGACCTCGGCGTTTTCTATCGCGGCAGGGCAAACCATGACGCAAAGCGGCGCACAGATGACCTTGAGCGACAATTTCAATGATGCGTCAAGGAATGTAGTGACCCACCTTAAGGAAGATTTGAAGGTTGGCCTGCGCTCTGGCATGACCGTTAGCCCAGAAGATTTGCGGATGGAATCCAGAATAGCTGCCGAGCAGGTCAAACAAACTTTCCCGAAAATGATTTAATTTAGTTTAGGCGTGCCACCGCTGTAGCTTCCTGCGGGACACGGGGGCGGGACGATGGAATTTTCAGGAAAGATCTCGCTGGAGGCACGAGCCGGATTCGAACCGGCGTGCAAGCTTTTGCAGAGCTCTGCCTAACCACTCGGCCATCGCGCCATCCAGTAGGCGGTGCTTTTAACACTTTTCCCCGTAGAAATCTAGAGGATTTTCCTGTACAAAGAGGGGGTTGTTCATACAGGATTTCCTCAAATGTCCCTCGCGTTATCCGCTCACCAGAATTTTGAAAAATCTCGCAATGCGATGATTCTCTCTCAGCTTGCCCCTTCGGGCGTGAGGGATGAACGGGTTTTGGCGGCCTATCAGGCCATTCCCCGCGAGATTTTTGTCCCGCACGCTCTCCAAGGCGTTGCCTATGTGGATGAGGATATTCCTCTGGAAAGGGGGAGGTGTCTGCTCGCTCCGCTCGTTCATGGCCGGATGGTTGAGGCGGCGGCGATTGAGCCAGAGGATAAGGTTCTCGATATTGGCGGGGCTACGGGCTATTCTGCAGCGGTTCTTTCCTGTTTGGCGCGCTCGGTTGTTGCGCTCGATCAAGACACGGATTTTCTAAAATCTGCGCAAAGCGACTGGACTTCTTTGGGGCTGACTTCTATTTCACCTGTTGTTGGTCCTCATATCTGGGGCGCGGCAGGGCAGGGCCCTTTTGACGTCATTTTTATCAACGGGGCTGTGCCACGTGTGCCGGAAGCTCTGGCGGATCAATTGGCGGCAGGTGGGCGTTTGGTTTGTTTGCTGGTTCCTGATGGGGATTTGGTCGGTGCGCTTGTCTGCTTTACAAAGCTGGCGAATGGGCAGATTGTCCATCAAGTTGTTGCCGATGCCGTTAACAGGGATTATCTGGCAGGGTTTGAGCCGCCTGCGGGCTTTACCCTTTAGAGCTTTCATCGCAGGTACGAGATCGGATTTATGATGGTTTTCTCACGCGCTCTGGCTTTGCTGATGGCAACGGTTGGTGTTCTTGCTTTGCTTGAAGCTCCGGCTTTGGCGGAAAATGAAAAATCTGTCGATGAGGTGCGGGCAGAGGCAACAAACTCTATCAAGAGCATGATGCCGGAAGAAAAAGCAGGCGATGAAAATTCTTTGTTTTTTAGGGCCTTGGTCTCGGCCTATGAAGAAAACCCGACTTTGAAAGCCGCTCGTTTCCAGTTGCAATCGGTGTTTGAGGCTCTGCCGCAAGCTGAATCTGGCTGGCGGCCTACGGTTGCGGCTACGGCTGAGGTCAATGGAGTTCATTCCAATGCCGACCCGGGCGATGTTTCAACCTCCAATACATCGAAAGACGGGGCTATCGCGGTTGTTCAACCTCTTTATACGGGAGGCCAGACAGTCGCGGCTACGGCTGCGGCCAAAAATACCATCAAGGCCCAGATTGCCAGTCTTGAATCAAGTGAACAGCAAGTTTTGCTGGCGGCAGTGACATCTTATATGAACTTGTTGCGCGATGAGACGTTGCTCAAACTTAGCGAGACCAACCAAACGGTGATCCGGCGGCAAAAAGATGCAACAGGCCAAAGATTTAAGGTGGGGGAATTAACCCGAACCGATGTAAGCCAAGCGGAAGCTCGGTTGGCTGCTGCAGATGCGGATGTTATCACGGCCGGAGCTAATTTAAGCAGCAGCCGCGCTGCTTTTGAAAAAGTGGTCGGTTTTCTTCCCGATGCGGCCTTGGCTTTTCCTGCGACTCGGATTGACTTGCCAAAATCCCGTGAGGAGGCTTTGGCCTTGGCTGAGAAATGGAATCCCGATATTCGCTCTTCTCGTCACTTATTTCATGCTGCGCAAGATGGGGTCCGCAGTACTTATGGACAACTCTTGCCCGATGTGTCGATTGAGGCCGGCGTGAACAAATCTTACGATCCTCAGCCCGGGACCTATGAGGAAAGCGATGGAGCCAGTATTGGGCTGGTTGCGACGATTCCTCTGTATGAGGCGGGGATGGTCCGCTCCAAAGTACGCCAAGCCAAGCAAACCGCGAATCAGAGGTATGAGCAAGTGGCTGAAACTGGGCGATCTGCGCGGGAACAAGTGGTTAGTAGCTGGGAAAGCCTGAAAGCGGCTGAAGCCGAGATTTCTGCGCGGAAAGCGCAGGTGGAGGCTGCAGAAGTGGCTCGTTTTGGGGTTCATCAGGAGGCAAGCCTTGGATCACGGACGGTTTTAGACACACTTGACGCCGATCAGGAAGTAAGGGACGCTCAAGCCGCCCTGATTACGGCTCGGCGGAACGAAGTTGTTGCTCGGTACACCTTGGCGGCGGCTTTGGGGCTTTTGACCCCGAAAAACCTCGGTTTTGCCGAAAAAGTGCCGGATTATGAAAGGGCCATTGCGGCCGTTCGTCGCAATATTCTTGGAACAGATGTGGATAGTCTTCGGTAAAGGTGTAAATCCTGCTTTGACAACAGGTTAGCATTAGGCCAAACTACCAGCCGATATGACTTTTTAAGGAATCAACTCCGCATGGCCGGCAATAAACCAGAGCAGGAACCGTCAATCGAGGAAATCCTTGCTTCCATCCGTCAAATTATTTCGGATGACGAGGAGCCACGCCAAGCTGGCGAGATTGAGACTCCCAAAGACGAGAAATTTGAAATCCCCGTTTACCAGCCCGAACCAAAGAGGGAGGAGGAGCCTCGCCCCTCTTTTGCCGAGGTTTTGGAACTGACCAACGAAATTCGGGATGATGAGGAAAAAGTCCTTTCCTACGGAGAGGAAGATCGTTTCACCATTCCTGTTGCGGAATACACCCCGCCACCTGAGCCACCTGCCAGAAAATCTGATCTTGATTTGTCGGTGAGTGAGCCACCAGTCCGCAAGTCTGATCTTGATCTATCGGCTTCTCAAGGTGACATTGATTCTCTTTTCACCGCTCCGGCGGCAGCGGCCACAGCCGAGGCTTTCTCGCGTCTGGTTGGGAATATTCCCGTTGAACGCCCAGAAAACAAAACCTTGTATGCCGATGGGCGGATTACGCTTGAAGACATTACCAAGGATCTGTTGCGGCCAATGCTTCGCCAGTGGATTGACGACAACGTTCCTCGCATTGTTGAGCGGCTTGTTGAAAAAGAGCTGGAGAAACTTGCGCGTCAAGCAAGAGATTAAGCCTTTTTATTCCATAGATTTGGTTGAATATTTGCGTGAGGCAGGGTAGAAATAAGACTGTCCCCCAATTCATGCCCGATGGAAAACATCCTTATGCTCGACAAAACTTTTGACCACACGCAAATCGAAAAACATCACTACCAGAAATGGGAAGCTTCGGGTCTTTTTGAAGCCCATCCGGAAAGCAACAAACCCGCCTATTGCATTATGATTCCTCCGCCCAATGTGACGGGGACTTTGCACATCGGCCACGCCTTTAATAACACGATTCAAGATGCGCTTATCCGCTATCACCGGATGCGCGGGTACGATGCCCTTTGGCAGCCTGGGACAGATCATGCCGGTATTGCTACGCAAATGGTGGTGGAACGTAAATTAGCTTCTGACGGGGCTCCGTCTCGTCGTGAGATGGGCCGTGAGAAATTCGTCAAAAAAGTTTGGGAATGGAAAGAATACTCGGGCGGGACAATTACTAATCAATTCCGCCGTCTTGGTTCTACGCTCGATTGGTCGCGGGAAAGATTTACAATGGATGAGGGGATGTCCAAAGCTGTCCTCAAGGTCTTTGTTCAGCTTTACAAAGAAGGTTTGATTTACAAGGATAATCGCCTCGTCAATTGGGACTGCAAATTTCATACGGCCATCTCGGATCTTGAAGTGGTGCAGCGCGAAGTCAAAGGTCATATGTGGTATATTAATTACCCGATCGAAGGACAGGAAGAACGCTTTATCACCATCGCCACCACCCGCCCCGAAACTATGTTGGGGGATACGGGCGTTGCGGTTCATCCAGATGATGAACGGTATCAGGATTTGATTGGCAAGTTTGCCATTTTGCCTGTCATTGGACGGCCTTTGAAAATTGTTGCCGATACTTATATTGATAGGGAAGTCGGCACAGGGGCGATGAAGGTGACACCTGCTCATGATTTCAATGACTTTGAAGTCGGTAAGCGTCACAAATTGGAGATGATCAATATTTTGGATGCGGACGGCAAGATCAACGCCAACGCGCCAGAAGATTATCAAGGTCTGGACCGGTTTGAGGCTCGCAAGAAAATTCTGGCCGAGCTTGAGGCTCAAGATTTGATTGTGAAGGTTGATCCCATCACACATATGGTTCCCTATGGCGATCGGTCCGATGTTGTGATCGAACCCTATCTGACGGAGCAGTGGTATTGCGATGCTGCGACTTTGGCAAAGCCTGCTATTGAGGCGGTTGAGAGCGGGAAAACGGTTTTCGTTCCCAAACAATGGGAGAATACCTATTTTGAATGGATGAAAAACATTCAGCCTTGGTGTATCTCGCGTCAGATATGGTGGGGCCATCAAATTCCCGCATGGTATGATGACGAAGGCAAAGTCTATGTCGCCGAAACCGAGGCCGAAGCGCAAGCCGAAGCTGGGGCAGGGGTTAATCTTCGCCGCGATGAAGACGTTCTGGACACATGGTTTTCTTCTGCTCTTTGGCCGTTTTCAACTTTGGGATGGCCAGATAAAACGCCCGCGCTTGATAAATATTATCCCGGCAGCGTTCTGGTGACCGCCTTTGACATTATCTTTTTCTGGGTAGCACGGATGATGATGATGGGGATTCACTTTATGGGAGAAGTTCCCTTTAAAACGGTCTACATGCACGCGCTGGTCCGCGATGCCAAGGGCCAGAAAATGTCTAAATCCAAAGGCAATGTGATTGATCCTCTCGAAACCATTGAAAAATATGGAACTGATGCATTGCGTTTTACCTTGCTAGCTATGGCCGCGCAGGGGAGGGATATTCGCCTCTCAGACGAACGGATTGAAGGCTATCGCAACTTTGCCACTAAGCTTTGGAATGCGGCGCGTTACTGCGAAATGAACGGGGCAACGCCCAATGCGGATTTCTCTCCTGCCTTGGCGTCTCATACTGTTAATCGCTGGATTATCGGGGAAACCATCAAGGTCAAACAAGAGCTTGAAAAAAACATGGACCTTTACCGCTTTAATGATGCGGCCAGTGCTATTTTTCAATTTGTGTGGGGAAGTTTCTGCGACTGGTATCTGGAATTTACCAAACCCCTCCTTGGTGAACAAAACACCAATGACGCGCTTAAACAGGAAACCCGCGATACAATTGGTTGGGCATTGGATCAAATTCTTCTGCTTTTGAATCCCTTTATGCCCTATATCACAGAAGAACTTTATGAAAGCCTCGCCGTTCGTCCCAAAGATGCTTTGCTCATGGGGCAAAAATGGCCGGAATATGACAGCGCATGGATCGATGAAAAGGGCGCGGGCGAAATTGCATGGCTTAT
The DNA here is from genome assembly GCA_018063145.1 of Alphaproteobacteria bacterium. Lineage (GTDB taxonomy): Bacteria > Pseudomonadota > Alphaproteobacteria > Micavibrionales > Micavibrionaceae > UBA1573. Next base: position 52,495 of record JAGOQV010000001.1, on the reverse strand, counting down.
CCGCTCTATTTCAAACATTCGCAGCGTGCGCGCCGATATGAATGTTCCGGCTGGCGCGATGGTTCGGTTGCTGGTGAAAGATGCGGGGGCGAATACCGTTCAATATCTCAAAACTTATGACGAGATCTTGCGCCGCATGGCCCGCATTGAATCGGTTGCCTTGAGCCACGAAGTCCCCAAGGGGTCTATTCAAACGATTGTAGATGAAGCGACTTTTGTTTTGCCGATTGCCGAGATTATTGATCTAGGTAAAGAGCGGGACCGTCTGCGCAAAGAAATTGAAAAGCTGCGTGTCAATATTGGTAAGATTGACCAGAAACTTTCGGACGAAAAATTTGTCACGGGGGCTCCGGCTGAAATCATCGCGGAACAAAAAAGCCGCAAAGCGGATAACGAGGCAACAATAGAAAAACTCTCCGCCGCCCTGAAACAGCTGGAAGCGGCGTAGCGGTCTGGTTATATAATAACTTGGATTAAGAATCCGAACTCCTATGGTCGTCCCAGCGAAAGCTGGGATCCAGTATTCAAACGCATAGTTGATCGCCCTATTCTGGATTCCAGCTTTCGCTGGAATGACGGGTTTGGGGTCGCCTATAAAGCGGGGGCGATAATTTCAGGGAGTATCGGGTTCTTAAATCAAGCAGCTGCAATCTTTTTATTTGCATAAAGCAATTTTTTCTGTCAGGTTCCGTTCCATATTCATTGATGAACAGAGGAAAGAGAAGATGAGTGATACTTCAAGCTCCAGAGAATTATACGAAGAGATACATCAGCGCACTGTCGGGAAATATGGAATTATTGAGGTTCCTTCTGACAAAGCGAGGGATTTGGTTGAACGGGTTGTTGCGGCAGATTCTTCTCACGAATCCCTGCTTGGCGCAATCGAGTTATTGGCCTCCGCTTTGCCCCAAGACCAAGACCGCTCCAAACATCTCATGACCTTGTTTAACAAGGTCGTATCTGTCGGATCGTATACCGGAGAAAGGTTAATACACGGCCTTTTTTATCGCAACCCAGATGCATTGGCAGAGCCTCTCATCGATTTTGTTCGTGGGGACCCTATGGGGCAAAGGCGGACTAAGCTTTTGAGGGACATTTTTAACCCAGCTATCCTTCGGCGGGATGCTGTAGAGTGCTACCCTCCAGAATCCTACGATCAGGAGGTGCGGGGGTTGAAGAGAGCCGCAGCGGGCATAGACAAACTTCGTACGAAGCAAGGTGTCCTAGCTATCGTGGAGGGCGTAATTACGTCTCATGAAGCAGAAAGAGCAGCAAAAGAGCAGCACAGGAGCCTTTTTTACTCCTGATGGGCTCAGGGTCTTTGCAGCGTCATGATAATCTGGCTTTCCAGCGAATGCCCGATGAGGTCGTTGGCGTGTGATCCCAAAAGATAGAGGGGGACACGGCTTCGGCTGACCACTTCAACGCCTGTCGTTGTGCTGTTTTGTGGAGTTAGAAAAATCCCAATATAACCGGTGTCGGTCACGTCTTCGGTTATTTTCCGGCTCCGCTGGCACAGAATTGCCCCAGATTGTGGATCAATCGAAAGAATCTTGAGGCCAATCGTAGGCAGAACCACGGGGGCCTTATCAAGCAAAGCCTGTTGAGATAGGGGGACCAGCGAGCTGACACCACTGCCGCGTGCGTTTTGGACGTCAATCGGAGTGTTTTGGCAAGCAGTGAGGAAAAGCAGGGGGAGGATGAGGGCCGTAGCTAAAAATGAACGCACGATGAAATTTCCTTTCCTTGATTCGATC
>JAGOQV010000001.1:0-50638 GCA_018063145.1 Alphaproteobacteria bacterium | reverse complement strand
GCTGGGTGAGACAGGCAATCAATGTCAAGTTTCATGACATCGCCAGCCTTTCCCCATGTGGTGCGGGTTTTGTATTCGGTCTTATCGGTCATCACGATGGTAACTTCGTGGTAATCTGGGTGAATTTTGGCTTTCATAACCATGTACTCCTGAATCTTTTTTCTTGAGCAAGCCTTATAGCAGGGCAGAGGGCTAAAAGGCAAGCAGTTATTTCAACTTTTTTCGTCAATAAAAACAATAGGTTAGGACGCTTTCGCCTGCGATTTTCCCGCGCAGCGCAAATCGGCGCAGGCCTCGGTGAGCCGCTCTACCACACCTTTCTCACCCGCCCGCAACCATGTGCGAGGATCATATTCCTTTTTATAGGGTTTTCCGCTCTCTGGATCAATCTGATAGGCGAAGGCGTTTGGGTTCGCCTTGACGAAGTCTCCCACTGGTTTGGCGAAGGCAAACTGGGTGTCGGTGTCGATGTTCATTTTGAAGACGCCATAGCCAAGGGCTTCGAGAATTTGACCTTTGTCCGAACCCGATCCACCATGAAAAACAAGATCAAGTGGATTTTCGCCAAGGCCTTTTTCTTTCTGAACCAAGACTTGAGAATTTTTCAAAATTTCAGGGCGCAGTTTCACATTGCCCGGGGCATAAACGCCGTGGACATTTCCAAACGAAGCGGCAACCGAAAAATTGCCAATCGGGGAGAGCGCGTTATAGGCTTTGAGAACATCTTCGGGTTGGGTGTAAAGGCGGGCATTGTCAATGTCGTCAGAGCCAACGCCATCTTCTTCCCCACCTGTGCAACCCAGTTCAATTTCAATGCTCATATCAATGGCTGACATCCTTTTCAGGAGACGAGCGCATTCAGCAATATTTTCATCCAAGGGTTCTTCGGAAAGATCAACCATATGCGAGGTGAATAATGGGCGGCCATGAAGTTTGAAATACTCTTCCCCATGACTCAACATGGCCTCAACCCACGGCACTAATTTTTTATTGGCGTGGTCTGTGTGCAGAACAACGCAGACCCCATAATGTTTTGCTAAGAGGTGGACGTGGTGAGCTGCGGCGACGGCTCCCATGACTTTGGCTTGAAAACTGTCGGGGAATCCTTTGCCTGCATAAAACTCGGCTCCGCCATTTGAAAGCTGAATGATGATGTCGGATTTATTTTTGGCTGCAGCTTCCAGAACGGCATTTACCGAATTGGTGCCAATCACGTTCACGGCAGGCAGAGCATACCCGCCTTCTTTGCAGGCTTTGACAAGAGAGAGATAGTTTTTTCCGGTCACAACACCAGCAGGGAGGGAGGGCAACGACATCAATCAAATTCCTTTACGAGGGGGAAGAAAACAAAAGCCAGCATAAGGACTGCTGGCTTTCGAGGCAATAGGAGCTAGGCAGAAAAACTACTTCGGCGCAGAAATTTCTGGTCCTCTTTCTGCAGAACGGTCCCTAGATGCCGCACGGAAATCAGAGGTCACAACACCCGGACCAGCAAAAGAAGTAGCCAGAAGTCTCGCGAGTCCGTGTGATGCCGTGTCTGTCACTTTGTAGGTCGTAGGGTTACCCATCTGATCCTGCCTTTGCTATCAAACCTTGTTCTATCAAACCATCCAACGCCCGAGCGTTGGTTGTTGTGGGGCCATCGTAAGAGCGGGCAAAAAGCTCATTCTTTGACGGGGCTCCAAGATCGGCTGCCGTGGCGAGCAACTTGGCATCGCGAAAACTCGGCTTCTGATCTTTGAATATTGTTATAAGCCCTTCGAGGAAATCTTGCAACTTTTTATGAGAAGAATCGAAGTAATCTAGAGCTAAATCCAAGTTTTTCTTGGAATATCCACAAGTTAGCATGTGGATAACCCGTCCATCCTGCTGTCCTTGTTGCCGGTTAAGGCAGCCGTGGTCGGTCAACCACTCAATATCGCGGTTTAGCGCAGATTTATGGAGTTTCAGGCGGTCTATGACCTCGGCCTGAGTTGTTCCCGGGTGTTGGTCAATATCCACCAAAATTGTGGCACGCCGGAGCGTGCAGCTTGGGTCCCCCCCCAGCGCATCCACCAAATGGTCCAAAACCAGCCCCATTTGTTGAATATGGCTGGCACTGGCTTGATTATGTGCGGTTTTTAGACCTTTTTCGACCATGTTTCCCGTTTCCTTCTGACGGGGTTTTTGTTCATTATATCTTATAAACGTAAATGTTTGGGATAGACCCCCAAAAACACCCCCCGACTTTTAAGGGCGGGGGGTGTTTGAAAAGAGCTGAGAAAAGACGAGGCAGGGGGCTAATACCCCACTTTGTTCATCAAAACAGCGGTATCGAGCATCCGGTTCGAAAAGCCCCATTCATTGTCGTACCACGACATGATGCGAACCATTGTCCCGTCAATGACTTTGGTCCCCGCTATCGAGAAAATCGAAGAACGGGCATCATGGTTGAAGTCGCTGGAGACCAATTCTTCTTCGTAGTAGCCGAGAATGCCCTTCAGTTCATTATCCGCAGCAGATTTAACAGCGGCGTTGATTTCTTCAACTGTTGTCGCCCGTTTGGCAACAAATTTCAAATCGACCAGCGAGACATTCGGAGTTGGAACGCGGATAGCCACGCCATCCAGTTTTCCTTTGAGGTTGGGCAAAACTTTGCCAACAGCTTTGGCAGCACCCGTGGATGTTGGGATCATGTTCAGCGCAGCAGCGCGGGCGCGGTGCAGGTCTTTATGCATCGTGTCCACAATGCGTTGATCGCCAGTATAGCTGTGGATAGTGGTCATGAAGCCGTGTTCAAGACCTACGGCCTTATCAATGGCATAGGCTACAGGAGCAAGGCAGTTGGTGGTACATGAGGCGTTCGAAACAATGCGGTGATCCTTGGTCAGTTTGTCCGAGTTCACACCATATACAACCGTGATGTCTTCATCTGTAGCTGGAGCAGAGATGAGAACTTTTTTCGCGCCACCTTGGAAGTGCAATTCAGCTTTGGCCCGTTCGGTGAAGACACCAGAGCATTCAAGAATAATATCGGCTCCAACTTCTTTCCAAGGGATTTGGGCAGGGTCTTTGATTTGAAAAGCCTTGACCCGTTTTCCGGCAATGATAATGCCGTCGGTTCCATCAGGGGCCACGTCAAAATTTGAACGGCCATGAACCGAGTCATATTTGAGAAGATGGGCGTTGGTCTTCACATCGGCCAAGTCGTTGATGGCCACCAGTTCAATATCTGTGCGGCCAGATTCATACAAAGCGCGGCAGACCAGACGGCCAATCCGTCCAAACCCGTTAATGGCAACTTTTGTAGTCATGATTTTAGTCTCCTTCAAATTTTGAACGCAAAATACGCAAGATGTTTAATCCCAAGTGAAAAATTTATCCAGACAAAACTCTCAACGATTCAGGGTCTTACACCCTTTTTGTGACAGCCTCAACTACAGCCTCAGCGGTGATGCCAAAGTGTTTGTAGAGAACATCAGCCGGAGCAGATTCCCCAAAGCTTTTCATACCGATAAACTCTCCATTTGTTCCGATAAGCTCATCCCAGCCTTGGCGGACAGCGGCTTCTATCGCGATTTTGATGGCCGAGGAAGGGCCAAGAACGGAGTCGCGGTAGGTGGCATTCTGGGTGCGGAAAAGCTCAAAGGATGGAACAGACACAACCTGAGAATCGATGCCTTTTTCTTTGAGAAGAGTTTGGGCTTTCATGGCGATTTCAACTTCCGAGCCAGTGGCAAACAAAACGGCCTTTGGCGTATTTTCGGCAGGGGAAAGGATATAGGCCCCGCGAGAGGATTTATTATCGTTATCAAGCCGGAAAGTGGGAAGATTCTGGCGGCTTAGAACCAAAACCGAAGGGCCAGAGGTATTGCCAAGGGCTTCCCCCCAGCATTCGGCGGTTTCTACTCCATCACAGGGCCGAAAAACTTTGAGGTTAGGAATGCAGCGCAAAGCAGCGAGATGTTCAACAGGTTGATGGGTGGGGCCATCTTCGCCGAGGCCAATCGAGTCATGAGTCATGACATAGATTACGCGCAGTTTCATCAAGGCGGCCAGTCGAATGGCGGGGCGGCAATAATCGGTGAAGCTGAGGAATGTTCCGCCATAGGGGATAAAACCGCCATGCAAGGCCAAGCCATTCATGATGGTACACATAGCGAACTCGCGCACGCCGTAATGGAGATATTGTCCTTTATATCCGTTCGCGGCGGAGATGACTTCAGGGCCTTTGACTTTGGTATTGTTGGAAGGGGTAAGGTCTGCAGAGCCGCCGATCAGTTGGGGTAATTGAGGAACCAGAGCTTCCAGAACTTTTCCAGACGTGGCGCGGGTCGCCATTTTGGGGCGGTCTTGAAGAAAAGTTTGACCCACCTGATTGAGAATATGGACAGCTACATCTGAAACATCGGGGTCCAGAGATTTTTCAAACGCAGCTTTTTGTGACGAAGCTGCCAAGCGTTTTGACCATGCATGACTCTCAAGCTGGCCTCGTGTTCCAACACTTCGCCATTCGTGAAGAATCTCGGTGGGAATTTCAAAAGGGGCATGGGGCCAATTGAGGTTCACTCGCGCCGCGGCGGTTTCTTCCGCTCCAAGGGGGGAACCGTGAACGCCCGAAGTACCTTGCTTATTCGGAGCCCCAAAGCCAATCTTCGTGCGGCACGCGATCAAAACCGGACGGTCACTTTTTTGGGCTTCGCTCAGGGCTTTATCAATGGCGGCGGGGTCATGTCCATCAATACGCTCCGTTTTCCATCCATAAGATTCAAACCTTTTCAAGGTGTCTTCGGTGAAGGAAAGAGATGTCGGGCCATCAATCGAGATTTGGTTGTCATCGTACAAAACAATCAGTTTGGACAGTTGCAAGTGTCCGGCAAAAGAACAGGCCTCATGGCTGATGCCCTCCATCATATCCCCATCGCCGCACATGACATAGGTGGTGTGATTCACGAGGTCTGTTCCAAAGCGGGCATTTTGCATCCGCTCAGCCAAGGCAAAACCTACGGCGGTTGCAATCCCTTGACCCAAGGGGCCGGTGGTCATTTCAATTCCAACGTCTTGCATGACTTCGGGGTGGCCCGCAGTGAGAGAGTGAAGCTGCCGGAAGTTTTTAATTTCCTCTATCGTCATGCGGTCGTATCCGGTCAAATAGGCCAGAGCATAAAGCAACATAGACCCATGACCGCCCGAAAGGATGAAGCGGTCACGGTCCGGCCAAAGCGGGTTTTTAGGGTCGAATTTCAAATGCTTCTGAAAGAGGACGGTGGCAACATCGGCCATACCCATTGGCATCCCCGGGTGGCCTGAATTGGCCTTGTCCACGGCATCGGCGGCCAGAAACCGTATGGCATTGGCCATAAGGGAGCAGGAGGGCTTGGGAGAAGGGGTTGGATTCTGGGCGGCAACAGCGGTCATGAAAGGGGCTCTCCTTAAGACAAATTTTCTGTGATTTGTCCGTACAATGCCCCCCTGCGGCGCAGAGGTCAAGATGGTTTTCCCCAAAGGGTTATGACGGGGCTCTGTCGCCTAATGCAGTTGGGGTGGAGGCTGGTCCTTCGGGGAGCCGTTGTTGTTGAGCCAATTGCTGTTGAAGATGGGCGATGAGGGGTTCTTGAATGAGGCTCAGAGCGGCCTGAAATCTAATTTTCTTGACGTCATTTTTCTCATCATTAATTAGTCGTTTCAAGGTTTCGATCGGTTTTTGAGTGTTGCCTGGCAATGTCCAGTCCATCTTCCGGTGAGAGGCAAAACGTTTTATTGTATTCAAGAAGAATTCATCGCCAGATTGCCAGTAAGCTGCCTCAGAAAGAGGAGTTTTCCCCTTTCTATCTTGGTTATTTACGTCAGCCCCCTTCTCAAGAAAAAATTGGATAAGCGAGGCTCTATCCTGAAAGCTTGCCGCCTTAGACAACGGGGTGTTGCCTGCCTCATCCCGGGCATCAAGGCGAGCTCCTTTGCTCAAAAGAATTTCTGCCGTCTCTCTTGCCAAGGGATTGTCTACCCGGGTACTATAGGACACTAGATGCAGAGCCGTTATATTGTCGTCTTCGCTGCAAATATCAATGGGGATACCTGCCTCCAAAACCTTGTCAAGGGGGAGAGCTTGGGCATAATCATCAAAGTTTTGAGCTCTATTTTTAGCCAGAGAATAAATAATTCCTGCCATGCTCCAGTTAGGAATATCTTCATGGGCAAAAGCCTCGTCGCTTTTCTCAGGTTGGTTTTTGCTGTGGCGTTCTGTCAATGCCACCTGACGCATAAATTTGAAGAAAGAGGGCTTTTCTGCGGCCTCAAGTGTTAGATAAGTGGTCCAGTGCTGGGTTGGGAGTTCGGTTTCTCCTGCGGCATTTCCAAAAGCTGCGACTGTGTTGCTCATTTGACCATTTTCCTCTTGAATTTTATTTTACCGATGGTTACAGTTTTTTCTTTCTTATGTCAATGTTTATTATCCAATCTATGCCAAAGGCCGTTTCCCTAAGATGTGGGTATAAGTTTTATTGATATATTGACCCTTTCTTGTTTGCCTTGATAGATTGGAAATCGACTGCGTAGAAGAAATACCTGAATTGAGTGGGAGGGTAGGCCGTGGCCATCGAAAATATCTATGAACATTTAGGGTATTTGGGCTCTCAGATTGACCAACTGGAACAGGCTTTGGTGCAGCAGGAACTTGCTCATAAACAGGCACTTGCCCAAGCTCAGGCCGAGCAAAAAGCCAAGCTGACGCCCACAGGGAAAGCGGCGTCTAGCCAGAATGACCTGTTTGGCGGTTGGACAACCGGAGCTGAAAAAGCTGCTAACGACAAAAAGCAAAGAGAAAATGCTTTGATCTTGGCAGGGAAGCTGGATTCGACAATCGATAAGGTGCAGCGCATTCTGCGCGAAGCAGGGGCTTAGAGGTAGGGGATTTAATATGGCGGAAGTGAATCTTGTAATTGATGGCCGGACCTATGGCATTGCCTGTGACGATGGGCAGGAGCGGCGCGTGCAGCAGCTCGGGACCTATATTGACACACGGATCAAGGAAATCGGAGCCTCTCTCGGGAGTGGCAACAAGGCACAGCTTATGGTCCTGACGGCTTTGCATTTAGCGGATGAAATTTTTGAATCTCGCGAACATCTGCAAAAAGTTACAGTGACCAATCAGCAGCTTTCAAGCGAACCAAAACAGATTTTTTATCAAGGGCTTTCTCCTCGGGATGAGCAGGAGTTGACAGTGGCGATTGGTCGAATGGCTACTAAAGTCGAGAAAATGACCGAGCGCGCACAAAAAACCTGATTTTTCTTTGAAAATAGGCTATAGCTGCCAGCGGATACTGCTGGGTGCGTGATATGCTATTATCCCACTGACCGATACATTCTCGATTGGGAACTGTCCCTGCCGGAGCCGTGGTTTCGGACATATGGTGCCCACCTGACTAACAGGGTCATCGAGGATATTTCGCGTACACGGCCTGTGCGGTATCCACCTTTTCGTTTTTTTATGGGGCGGAAGACAGCGATCCTGTTGTATTTATGGTGCTGGTTGTGTCCATGCGATGGATTTCGGCAATTTCAGGGGTAGACAAGGCGCGATTGTAGATGCGGACATCGTCTATCTGTCCATCAAAATGCTGGGCAAAAGCAGGGTTGTTGATCAGTGGATAGGCCGCCAGAATAGGCTGGGTGGAGGCATGAAGTACGGAGGGGATTGTTCCAAAAAACGCTCCATTCATCTGTACAGAATTTTTGAACGTTTTCAATTTATCTGTGTTAGCAACTCCTGCGCCGTTATAAACAAAACCGATATTCGTCCACACTCCCGTTGTCAGAGCAAGGTCGCTGGTCACAAAGTAGTTGTTTCCGGCATCCCCATTCGCGGCGACAAAAAAGATAAAATTTGTTGCATCAGCATTGGCGGCCCGCATACCCCATGAATTTTCTGCCCCTCCGTTTGTGTATTCCCATTTTGAAAGCACGGTTTGGGTTGTAATCAAGCTGTCGGGACGGATGCGCAGAAACACTGACAGTTCGTTGCCCGTGTCGCTTTCGTTGACGTCAACGCCTTGCACAGATTCACTGTCTGCAGGGTTGTTGAAGTCAAGGGCTCCAGAGGAGGGAGTTGGGCTGTTGATTAATGTGCCGTTATAACCGTTGCCTGAACGGTCTGTTGCTGTGCCGTTGTCAAAAGTCCAGTGCATCACGAGGTCATCGTTAAGGGGGGTGCCTTGATAAAGGTCAGTGGTGAGGGGGCCTCCCGCTTGACCCCACCAGTTGTTTTCTGCTGAAACCGTTGCGCCATCTGCCTCAAGAGCGAGGTCTTCGTGCGTGTTGCCAGTAATAGAGTTAAGCCCTGCACTGTCCTGTGATCCCCCGCCTAGATCGGCATCCACGTTTCCTGCGGTGCTGTCATCATAAACTACAATTCCGTGTTGGGTATTGCTGGTTACTGTGCTGCTCTCTACTTTTGCGGCAAGACTTGCGTTGGTTTGGGCGTAGAGACGAATACCATTGCGGTTGTTAAGGGCATTTACTCTTTCAATTTCTGTGCCGGTCAGGTTTATACCTGCACCATTGGCCTCGACTAAGATACCGTCATTCGCATTCCCTGTTGCTGTAAGATCACGGATGGTCACGTTTCCTGCGTTATAGGCATAAATTCCGTTGTTGCTGGCGGCGCTTACGTTTAATCCCGCAACTTCGACTGAGTCTCCGGTGATAAAAATTCCGTTTCCGGCAGCGTTGGTTATCGTGGGGGCAGTTGTTGCTGCCCTGATGAGGGATCCGCTTGAAATATTACTCGGCATATTGGGGAGACGCATCATGTTCGTGTCAAACGTCAAATTGGTTCCTGACCCAATAAGTTTCTGCCCCGTGTTGGCAAGGGTCATTCCTGTGTTCATGCCAGTTGTAGTGCCATCTCCGGCTCTGACATAAATTATGTCGTGTGCAGCAGCAGCGGCTTGCGCTGAGGCCAGTGTCGTAAAGGGACGCTCGTTACTTCCGTCTCCACCCGGGGATGCTGTGTTGTCTACAGTGTAGATTTTTTGGGCTGTGCCGGTTGTTGTGTTCAAAACTGTTTCGGTTTGTGTCAATGCTTGGGCGTTCGTTTGAGTTACCACGTCCACATCGCGCACAATGCGAGTATCAAGCCGTTTTGAAATACCTTCTTTGGGTTGTAGAGATTTTTGTTTTGCGGATTTATTCCAAAAATCAAGCGGAAAGCGTACGCGAGCCTCTACAAAGCTTGTCTCTCCCCGAATTGTATCATTTTGAATCTCAGCTCCAAAACGAAGCCATTCAAGGGGGGCTGTTTCGATTCGAAAGCGCGTTCCATTCATGGAGTCCACATCTGATGCATCGAAGTGGTAGGCTCCTGCATAAGCGCGGGTATCCTCAAATATCGTTTTGTTCAGGAAACTTAACTTGGTTCCAACTTCAAAGTCTGCTCCGAATAAGGGTTTTTCCTTACTTGTCGATGTTCCTCCGCTGGCTATAATTCCTGTACCGGATAAGGACAGGGCTGTGGGTAAGGTTGTTTCGGACAGAGTTTTCTCCTGACTCAGGGGGGCGTAAGCATTAACACGAAAGTCCCAGTTTTCGGTCAGAAACTCAGTTCCGAGAGTGAGTTGAGTGTAAAGATGGTCTGTGCTAGAACGTCGCCTATCCAAAAATCCGTATCCACCGAGAATATAAGAGGCGTCATCCGACACGCGTCGGACCCCTAGTCCAGCGTTGACTTCTTGTCCATCTGCATCATCGGTGACGAAGCGCAAATCGGCAAAGCTCAGAAATTTTCCGTTCCAACTTAAAGGGAGGAAGGCCTCTGTTCCGGTTAACCTTCGGTCGCTACCTAATTTGGCGTAAGCATCAATATGGGGGGGGACAGGAAATGCTGATTTCCCAGAATCATGTAGTTCTTCCGCCTGTACCGACGTGAAGGGGAACAGGGCTACACTCGTTAGGAAAAGAAAAAACAACAAGTTGTAAGAACTCATGTGTTTACCTGAAATGGGCAATTCATCGTTTTTTATAGACGGCATTGTTCTTACTTTCAAACGCAAAGTGTATTTTTGTGAGTAAGGAGTAAATTTCATCCCCTTGTTTTCCCGTTATTTTTGATTAGGATGCTGCCCGTATTGTTAGAGAGATTACATTAAGTATGTCCGAGCATAAAGATTTTGTGAGACAAAACGCCACGCGCCACCGTGATGCCATAAAGGTTGATCCTGATTGGGCAGGGCAGGCGGCCGATCATTTCTTTGAAGTCGTCTCTTTGGCGGGTACTGCTGTTGTGGCGGTTTATTATCCTATACGCTCTGAAATTGACCCCTCTGTAATTGTTGAGAGGCTTTGGCAAAAGGGGATAACGGTTTGTTTGCCTATCGTTCAGGAAGATGACAGGTCTTTGCGTTTTTGTGTCTGGAGACGCGATTCTGGTCTTGTTCCAGGAAGAATGGGAATACTAGAACCTTTTGAAAAAGAGTATGTTTCCCCCGATGTTCTTATTATTCCTTTATTGGCCTTTGACCAGTGCGGGTATCGCCTTGGCTACGGTAAGGGGCATTATGATGCCACCATTACAAAACTTGAGGAAGAAAAACCCATCTTGAAAATAGGGTTAGCCTTTGCCGAGCAGGCGTGTCTTCTGGCATTGCCGCGTGAAGAACATGACTGCCCTATGGATATTGTTGTGACCGAACAAAGGGTTTTTGACTTTCGTGGTCGAAACACTTAAAGCTGTCCGATGAGAATTCTTTTTATCGGAGATGTGGTCGGGCGTTCGGGACGTGAAGCTTTACTAGAGCATTTGCCCCGCCTTAAGCAAAAACTAGCGACAGACGTTGTCATCGTGAACGGCGAAAACGCCGCGCATGGCTTTGGCATTAATGACAAAATTTGTTTTGAGATGTTTGCCGCAGGTGTCGATGTTATTACGACAGGTAACCATGTCTGGGACCAGCGAGAGGTTATTCCTTATATCCAGAAAGAACCGCGATTGCTCCGCCCCATTAACTTTCCAGAGGGAACGGGTGGGCAAGGCTCTTATAAACACGTCTTACCAGATGGCCGCAAAATTCTTGTGGTCAATGCGATGGCGCGTCTGTTTATGGATCCTTTGGATGATCCCTTTTCTGCTTTAGCGAAGTTAGTGCAGGCCAACCCGCTTGGCCCGAGTCTACAAGCAACTTTTGTTGATTTTCACGGGGAGGCGAGTAGCGAGAAAGCAGCTTTGGCACACTTTCTCGATGGGCGGGTCTCGGCGGTGATTGGAACTCATACACATGTGCCAACTGCCGATGGGCGAGTTCTATCAAAGGGAACGGCTTTTCAGACTGATGCGGGAATGACGGGGGACTATGACAGCGTTATTGGTATGAAAACGGATGTCCCCATTCAACGGTTTACGCGCAAATTTTCAATTGAAAAACTGACACCAGCGGACGGGGTTGCGATGGTGTGCGGTGTTTTGGTTGTAACGGATGATAGAACGGGATTGGCCAGTGCCATTGAACCCGTACGAGTTGGCGTGGGCCTAACCAATACGGCATAGCGGTTAGGGAGACTTACTTGCTAATAGCTGGCGGAGGGGAATCCGGATTGCGATTGTCAGGATGTTTTTCAAAGTAGCGATAGCACGCTTCTACAAGAGCTTGCATCAACTCTGCCCCTCGCGCTCCCCCATCTCCCCTGATTTGTCCCAGCAAAATGGCGCGAATGGTGGTATGGAAGGCCTGAACAATCTCTATGGCATCTTTATCAAGAGTTTCAATGACTTCCAGAAACTGGATCAGGCGATCTGCGATACTGGTGACCAAAGGATAGTGAAACATTCCGCCATTGGCCTTGAGCTGCATAACCGGATAGAGCACATGGGCGAGGATTTCCTCGCTATAAACAGTCGAAGCCGGATCATTGGCCTTCTCAACGCCGCGCATCATTGATTCCAGATACATCTCACCCAGTGGTCTAAAATCGTGAGTGTTTCCCTCAAGTAAGGCCTGCGCCTTGTTGAGAATGTTTTCAGACAATCCTCCCGTACCCGCTTTGAGCTTCAAAGAGGTCTTTGGCGGGAAAAATTCGGCTTTCCGCCTAGGGGTCATGTTGTAGTGATCGTCGAGGTTGTCAGTCATGAAAAGATTTGTTTCCTTACTCGAAGTCTATATCAGAAGCTTTGTTTAGATCAATCTGCTTGATTTCAAACTTGCCACCTCTGATGAGGCCAGTGTTTTCACGCAGGCGGTCAAGATGGACAGAGGCTTCTTTCATGCGGTCGCGCTGTTCGGAGGCCTTTTGTTTGTCGCTGTCGCGGCGGAAGGGGCCTTGAAATTCAGAGGTCGGTTTGCGACGACGGTCTGGACCGAAAAAGTCTTCACATCGAACAAATTGTCTGGGGCGTTCAATCAACTGAGAAACCCGTTTGTAAAGATCACGAGCGGTGAAAGGTTTTACCAAAAACTCAGTCACGCCAGCATCGCGTGCCTGAATAACCCGTTTTCTTTCACTGAAACCAGTCATGAGAATGACCGGAGTAAAATGGTTCGGGCTGCGTGGATCATTGCGGATCCGACGGGTTAAAGAAATTCCGTCCATAGGAGACATCATCCAGTCCGCGAGGACAAAGTCGGGGTTTTCTTTGCAGAAAATATTAAATCCCTCATCTCTGTTCTTGGCTGTAAAAACTTCTCCAATACCAAAAGTCATGAGAAGCGTCTTGCAAATCTCAAGCATGGGCAGGTTGTCTTCAACAACAAGGACTTTCAATCGGTCAAACTGGTATGTCATGTTCTGGCGCGATCAACTTCAAAATGGGTTGTGGGTTAGTCTATCAATTCCAAATTGGAGTGTAACAGCGAGGCCCTTAAAATTCAGTCAATGAAATATGTATAATTTTAAGCCTAAATCTTGAATTTCCAAGGGGTGCGTGTTACCCAAGGGGGTAATATCCGAGGAATATTTCAAAAAAGGTAACGTTTCAGGAGTTTTGTCATGGCGGGTCATTCCAAGTACAAGAATATTATGCACAAAAAAGGCCGCGCAGATGCCTCTCGCGCTAAGGCCTTTACCAAATTAGGTCGTGAAATTCAGGTGGCTGCCAAAATGGGCGGAGGAGAACCTAATTTTAATCCTCGATTGAGAACCGCTATTGTGGCGGCGCGGGCTGAAAATATGCCAAATGAGCGAATCAAGCGGTCGATTGAGGCTGGTTTGGGGGCCGGAGATACAACCGATTACTTCGAAATTTGCTACGAAGGCTATGGGCCCGGGGGGGTGGCTTTTATTGTTGAGGCCTTGACCGACAATAAAAACCGGACGGCAGGCGAGGTTCGCTCGGCTTTTAGCAAATATGGCGGAAATCTGGGGGAAACCGGTTCAGTGGGCTTCATGTTTGAACATATTGGCCAGATTATCTACCCTCTTGGAAAAATCAGTGCGGATACGATGTTTGAAGCAGCGGTGGAAGCTGGGGCGGATAACGTTGAAACAGGGGAAGATTTCCATGAAGTCATCACCTCGATTGGTGATTTTGTTGCGGTGCGTGAAGCTCTTGAGAAAAAATTCGGTGAAGCTGAAAAATCAGGTTTTACATGGAAACCAAACGTGATGGCTCCGGTGGAGGCAGATACGGCGGTTACTTTGATGAAGCTGATTGATGTGCTTGAAGACAATGACGATGTGCAATCGGTCGTGACCAATTTTGAAGTAAGTGATGAAGTTTTACAAAAACTTATGGCAGCGGGCTAGTTCATGCGGGTATTGGGGGTTGATCCCGGGCTGGAAAAGACAGGATGGGGCGTCATTGATGTCGAAGGTTCTCGTCTGAGCTTTGTCGCGGCAGGAGTCATTCGGACCCGCCCGTCTGATGCGATGGGGATTCGTCTGCTCAAAATTGACACAGAATTGACTGAGATTTTGGCGCGGTGGCAGCCCGAAACTGCGGCAATTGAAGAAACCTTTGTGAACAAAAATGCCGCTTCTTCCTTGAAATTGGGACAGGCGCGGGGAATTGGGATTTTGGCTCCTACCCGTTATGGTATAGATGTGGCTGAATATTCGGCGAACTTAGTCAAAAAATCGGTGGTCGGCGCAGGACACGCTGCCAAAGAGCAAATTGGCATGATGATGAAAGTGTTATTGCCAAGTTGTGGGGAGTTGAGCGCGGACGCAGCGGATGCTTTGGCGGTTGCTATTTGCCATGCTCATCATGCACAATCAAACCAGATGATTCACTCTGCCTTGAAAGGACGTTGAAAGTCCATGTTTGCAAAACTCACAGGAAAAATTGATACGCTGTTTCAAGATAGCCTGATTCTGGATGTAAACGGGGTTGGTTATCATGTCTTCGCTAGCGGAAAGACTCTTGGGATGATTGGAAACTTCGGTGATCCCGTCTCGTTGTTGATTGAAACTCATGTTCGTGAGGACCATATCCATCTCTATGGGTTTTCATCCGTGGCCGAGCGGGATTGGTTCCGTCTGCTGACCTCAGTTCAAGGGGTGGGGGCCAAGTCTGGATTGTCTATTCTTTCGGTTTGCGCACCGGATTGTTTGGTTGTGGCGATTGCCTCGAATGATAGCAATGCTCTGCGGCAGGCCGAAGGCGTGGGGCCAAAACTTGCCGTGCGGATTGTGACGGAACTTAAAGACAAAGTTTCTGCGCTCAATCTTGGAAATTTACAAGCAGAGCCAGTTAAAAAGAAATCGGGGGCAAAAGGAGAGACCCCCTTGCCGCCTTCTAATTTTTCGCTGGATCAGGATGCGGTGTCGGCACTGGTTAATCTTGGTTATGCCCGCTCCGAGGCTTTTTCTGCAGTGATGCAAGCGCGCCAGAAATCAAACGATGACACCCCTCCAACAATTGATGGGCTGATTAAATCTGCCCTCAAGGAGTTGATGCGATGAGCCTGCAGCCCAAACTCAATGATCTGTCAGTAGAATCTTTTGAAAATGAAGGGCGGGAGGAAGGGGCTCTTCGTCCTCAAACCATTGAAGAATTTATTGGCCAGAAGGAGTTACGGGCGAATCTTCGTGTGTTTGTTGAGGCAGCAAAAGCCCGTCAAGACGCGCTGGACCATGTTCTTTTGTTTGGCCCGCCTGGCCTCGGAAAAACCACACTCGCTCAGATTGTGGCGCGGGAAATGGGGGTTGGGTTTCGTGCAACCTCTGGACCCGTTATTGCGCGGGCAGGGGATTTGGCGGCACTGCTTACCAATCTTCAACCGTTTGATGTCCTCTTCATTGATGAAATTCATCGGCTTAATCCAGCGGTTGAGGAAATTCTTTATCCGGCGATGGAAGATCGCAAGCTGGATTTGATGATTGGGGAAGGACCAGCGGCAAGATCGGTGCAAATTGATTTGCCGCCTTTTACCTTGGTCGGGGCGACAACACGCAGCGGTCTTTTGACCAATCCTCTTCGGGACCGTTTTGGGATTCCTCTGCGGCTTGAGTTTTACTCTCCGGAAGAATTGTCGTTGATTGTGAAGCGCACAGCGGGGCTTTTGAATATTCGTATGAGTGAAGATGGTGCCATGGAAATTGCCAAACGCTCACGAGGGACTCCTCGTTTAGCCGGACGCTTGACTCGCCGTGTGCGTGACTTTGCCCATGTCGCAGGGGGAGGGGAGATTAATGCAGCAACGGCGGATGCTGCCTTGCGGCGGTTGGACGTGGACGGGCAGGGGTTGGATAGTATGGATCGTCGCTACTTGCGCACGATTGCCGAAAAATATAATGGCGGGCCTGTTGGTATTGAAACCTTGTCGGCTATTCTGGCCGAACAGCGGGATGTGATCGAAGATGTGGTGGAACCCTATTTGCTTCAGCAGGGACTGATTAACCGTTCTCCACGGGGGAGGATGCTCTCAAGTGCAGGGTATGGGTATCTGGGACTCACGCCTCAGGGAGACAACTCACAGACAGGATTTTTTGATGAATAATGTTCATGAGCTGCCCGTCAGAATTTACTACGAAGATACCGATGCGGGCGGGGTTGTGTTTTATGCGAATTACTTGAAATTCGCGGAACGGGGCCGTACCGAGTTTTTGCGGGATATTGGCTTTGAAAACTCCCAGCTTTTCAAGGAAAACCGCGTATTATTTCTTGTCAAACGGGTCGAAGCCGAGTACTTTACCCCCGCACGGCTGGATGACAATTTGACCGTTAAAACCAAACTTCTAACACTCAAAAATACCAGTTTTGAAATGAAGCAGGATGTCATGCGGGGCGAACAGCTCATTTGCGCTATGAAAATCGTGTTGGTTTGTGTGGGGGAAGATGGGCGGCCATTCCGTTTACCTGCCGCTGTGCGTGACAAGCTCTTTGAAAAAGGACCAGTAGAATGACATCATCTTCCATACCTGAAACGGCAACCACTCCTGTTGACGCTGCTGAAATTGCGGGAACAGCCGCAGGGGCTATGCCTCACCATGATCTTTCCGTGGTTGGATTGTTCATGAGTGCGGATCTGGTTGTCCAGTTTGTCATGCTGACCTTGATTGGGATGTCTATCTGGTGCTGGTCCATTATCATTTATAAACGTTTGACTCTCAAAAAGCTCAACCGTCGGGCGGATCGCTTCGAGGAAGCTTTCTGGTCAGGGGAGCCGCTTGATAAACTATTTCAGCGCGTGAAAAAGAGCCCGCCGGACCCTCTGCTTACAACTTTCACCGCAGGAATGGAAGAATGGCAGGCAGGAATCTCCGCTGGGATTCCTACTTCCGAAAATTTGCAAGCTAGCCTTAAACAGCGGGTCGAGCGGGCGATGTCGTTGGCTATTATCCGCGAGATGCAAATTCTGGAACGCGGGATGACCTTTCTGGCGACAACGGGTTCTACTGCAACTTTCATTGGCCTGTTCGGAACGGTTTGGGGGATCATGAACTCCTTTACCGCTATTGCCAGTATGAACAACACGTCTTTGGCCGTTGTCGCGCCCGGGATTGCGGAGGCTCTTTTTGCTACGGCAACGGGGTTGGTTGCGGCCATTCCGGCCATGGTCGGGTATAATGTTTTTTCAACTGCCCTTGCTCGCTATGCCGATCGTTTGAGCGCGTTTAGCGCAGAGTTTTCTGCAATCATGTCGCGTCATCTGGATAGCCAAGAGCGTCCTGCAAAAAAGGTTGCTTAAGCCATGGGAATGAATGTTCAAACGCGTGGAGGTACTGGATACGGTGGACGGCGTACATTTCGCCCGATGTCCGAAATCAATGTTACGCCCTTTATTGATGTGATGCTGGTTTTGCTGATTGTCTTCATGGTGACGGCCCCATTGTTGACGGCGGGGGTGCAGGTGGACTTGCCTAAATCTGAGGCAGGATCGGTCAATGACAAGGACGAGAAGCCTCTAGAAGTGACCGTATCAAAATCTGGCGTGATTTCTATCGGGGAGACCAAAGTCAGCAAAGAAGAACTGATTGTCAAGCTGTCCGCCATTACAGGCGACGATGTGGAACGCAGGGTCTTTATTCGAGCCGATCAAGGACTATCTTACGGTGTAGTCATGGAGATTATAGGATCAATTAACAAAGCAGGTTACCGCAAGGTTGCTTTGATTTCGGAGCCTTCCTCTGTTGGTCGCCGTTGATTTGATTGAATGTTGATGGATAATGAACGATACGCCGCGTCAGAAAACACACACAGGTTTGCGAGAACCGCATATGAAGAAACCCTTGATGATTTCTCTTGGGTTTCATGCTGTTGTGTTGCTGTTGGTGATTGTCGGATTGCCACATTTCAAAAAAGACTTGGTTCTGGCTGAGCCTGTTCCGATTGAAATGGTGGCGAATATTTCTGAGTTGACGACCACCAATAAACCCCCTGTTAAAGCTCCTCCTAAAGAGGAAAAAAAGGAAGAACCCCCGAAGCCTGAGAAAAAAACTCCTCCTCCTCAGGTGGAGCCTCCGGTTCCCGATCAGAATAAATTAAAAGAACCACCCAAGCCTGATAAGTCGGTGGATGAAATTTTGGACGAGTTGGCTCCTGAGAAAAAACCGGAAAAGAAAAAAGACGACAAAAAGCCGGAAAAGAAACCCGAGAAGAAGCCTGAACCCAAAAAGGAGCCTAAAAAGGATACGAAACCCGATTTTGACAATCTTCTGAAAAATTTAACGCCAGATGAGGAATTGCCTCAGCCTGAAGTTCCGCCGAATGAGCAAACCAAAGAGGCTGATCCTTCTCCGGCCCCTAATGTTAGCCGTTTTTCCGATGTCTTGAGCATGAGCGAGCAAGATGCTTTGCGCCAACAACTGAGCGGGTGCTGGAATATTATGGCAGGGGCCGCAAATTCGGAGGATTTGGCGGTTGAAGTGCAAGTGGTGGTGAATCCCGACCGAACGGTCCTATCCGCCAAAGTTGTTGACCAAAGCCGATATAACAGCGATACCTTCTTTCGGGCCGCGGCTGATAGCGCACTGAGAGCTGTGCGCAACCCGCACTGCACCCCTTTGAATTTGCCACCAGATAAGTATGATCAGTGGCGAGATATGACCATCGTTTTTGACCCAAAGGATATGTTCTGATGAGATATTTTTCTTTCCTTGTTTTGGCCGTGTTTATGGTTTTGGCTCCGAGCGTGGCGCGGGCCGAATTGAAGATTGATGTAACTCGCGGGACATCAGATCCCATTCCGGTTGCAATTACCAATTTTGTTCCAAACGACGCTTCTGGTCAGGAATTTGCCACCTCTATTCCACAGGTGATTGCAAATGATCTGGTCAGCACTGGATTGTTCCGTTTGGTTGATCCCCGCGCCTTTATTCAGGACGCACCTT
Organism: Alphaproteobacteria bacterium; assembly: GCA_018063145.1. GTDB lineage: Bacteria > Pseudomonadota > Alphaproteobacteria > Micavibrionales > Micavibrionaceae > UBA1573. The sequence goes on along the minus strand of JAGOQV010000001.1, from coordinate 31,903 downwards.
CTTTGCAAACCCAGATTCGTTTCAATGAATGGAAGGCTATCAACACGCAGGCTCTCGTGAGTGGCGTGATTACCAAAGCGGCGGATGGCCGGACTCGGGTCGAGTTTCGCTTGTTTGATGTTTATGCTCAACAACAATTGACGGGTATGGCCTATATGACCACGCCGCAAAACTGGCGGCGCATTGCCCACATTATTGCGGATGAAATTTATAAACGCCTGACTGGAGAGAACGGCTATTTTGATACGCGTATTGTGTATGTTGCGGAATCTGGTCCTGCGGTTAACCGCGTGAAACGGCTTGCAATCATGGATCAAGATGGAGCCAATCAACGCTATCTGACCGATGGCAAAAATATGGTTTTGACTCCACGCTTTTCACCAAGCACACAAACGATCACCTATTTCGCCTATGTGAACGGGAAGCCGCGTGTTTACATCTATGATCTTGAAACAGGGCGTCAGGAATTGGTGGGAGATTTCCCGGGCATGACCTTCTCTCCTCGGTTTTCACCAGACGGGTCCAAGGTTATCATGTCGATGTCTCAAAACGGGAACTCGGATATTTATTCGATGGATTTGCGCAGCCGTCGCCCTCAACGCTTAACGGATACGCCTTCGATTGATACGGCTCCTTGCTATGCACCAGATGGGTCCAAGATTGTCTTTGAGTCTGACCGTGGCGGAACGCAACAGCTCTATGTGATGGACTCGAGCGGTGGCAATCAACACCGGATTACCTTTGGCGATGGTCGTTATGCGGGGCCAGTCTGGTCTCCACGGGGTGATTTGATTGCTTTTACAAAAATGCTCAAAGGCCAATTCTATATTGGGGTGGTTCGTCCTGATGGGACTGGGGAACGATTGATTACCAATGCCTTCCACGTTGAAGGTCCAACATGGTCGCCCAATGGTCGCGTTCTGGCCTTCTTCAAGGAATCCCCGGGCAAGGCGAGTATTTACAGCATTGACCTGACTGGATTTAACGAACGCCAGCTGAAAACATCTGGAGATGCGTCTGATCCGGCGTGGTCTCCGATGAATCCCTAATAAGCTAAAAAGGCCCGATGAGGGCCTTTTTTTTAGCGGGCAATGTCGGAAAAGAAATCAATAACCTTGCTATACGCGATCCTTTTGAAAGGGACAATTAGATCAACGGTTTCTTTGAGCGGAACCCATTGCCAGCGATTGAATTCCGCGGGCGTATGGGCAGAGAGGTCGATGTCGCTGTCGTGGCCCGTGAAGCGCAGGGCAAGCCATGTTTGTTCTTGCCCCCGGTACTGTCCGCCCCAATGTTTTTGGGCAAGTTCTGTGGGAACGTCATAACGGATTTTCTCTGGGGCAATGCGAATAAGGTCCGCCTTGTTTGTTCCAATCTCTTCTTCCATTTCCCGAAAGGCAGCTTCAAGAATTTCTTCATTTTCATCAATGCCGCCTTGAGGCATTTGCCATGCATCTGGGGAATCGTAGCGTTCCCCGACAAAAACTTTTCCATCTCGATTAAATAAAGCAAGGCCCACACATGGGCGATAGGGAAGAGAATTCATTTTGTGTCCGGTCGTTGTTATTTGTTGGTAATTGCCGCAGAAAGCGGGGCAAGCTCAATCCCTTTGGCTTCTAACTCTTTTTTCCAGCCTGTCAGGTGGTCGAGGAGAGAGGGGTAGGGGTGAAAAAATGCGATGGTAGTCCTACGCTCAATGGCGTCTTTTTCAATTTGTTGTAAGCGGGCTTCAACTTTTTCTTTCTCAAGGCTTGTATCAATCCAGTGTGTGGCTTGAATAAAAGGAAGAGATTTTTGCGTGGCGTAAGATGAGGTAAGGCGATCTTGTGGGTCGGCTTGTACAACCCCCAATCCCCTTTCTGCCAATGACGCAAACACAGAATCCAGTCCGGCTTTATCGGTATCAAAACTCGGAGAACCAGTTAGCAGTACGCCCGGGTAGCCTGTGGCTTTGCCCAAAGCTGAAAGCAGCCGTGCTTTGTTTGCATCCTCTCCGCTTCCTGCGAGCACAGTCAAGGGGCCGGAGTCATTATTAGGGTAGTCGCGGGTTTGTAGGGGGAGGCTAAGCCATACTTCACTTCCTCTTTCCCGCGCTCTCGTGACCCATGATTGGAGGTCCAGAGTGTAGGGACTGACGACATACGTAATCCCTTTCGGTAGGTTGTTAAGGGCAGAAAGCGATGATGTTGACGAGAGCCCAAAATCAACCATCACCAACGAAACAAGAGCCTTGGTTCCGGCGCGGGGAGCGAAGGAAGCTTGATAGGCCTTAAAGGGAGTGAGACCATCTTCCTTACGGATTTGAGGAAGCATCCCATAATCGGTTGTTTCGGCAAGGCCTGCTATGGAATCTTCAACCGGCGCTTGAACATTCGCTTGTTCATGGGTGGGGGGAGGTGTTTCTTCAAGAGGGGGAGTAGGCGTTTCTTCTTGCGGGTCTGGGGTGGATGTTGAGGGAGGAGAGATTTCTTCTTGTGCCGCCATTGCTTTGGGCAGAGTGATTGTTCCCTCCGAAACAGGAGGCACAGGAAGGGGGGGCACAACAAAACTCATCCCCCCGACGGCTAGAGAGAAAGCAACAATCAATCCGCCAAGAGTGATTCCAAACACTTTCGGCGAAAGAACTCCGCCGGAAGTGGTGGGTAATTCAAGGTCGGCAGATTTCTTTCCAAACCCCAGCACGGGCTATTCTTTCTGTTTTTTAATCAAGATGAGGCCATGAAGAAGATCCCGCGCCCGTGCCAATTGGTAATCTTGCTCGGCAGCCTTGGCTTCTCTTTCTTGGCGTGTTTCGTTTTTGGAAGATTTATCGTCCTTTTCTTTAGGATCAGGTTTTTCTTCTTCTATTTTTGCAGGTTCAGGTTTTTTGGCATCTTCTCCGTCCGGATTGGAAATAGCCCCTTTCAGATCAGACTCATGAATCCGCTCGTCATCAATTTTTTCAACTTTTGCGGGTTCAACCAGAATGTCGGGTTCTATCCCTTTGGCTTGAATAGAGCGTCCAGACGGGGTGAAATACCGAGCTGTGGTCAGGCGCATAGCACCTTGTCCGGGTAGAGGAATAACCGTTTGTACAGAGCCCTTGCCGAATGACTTGGTCCCCATGAGAACGGCGCGGCGATGGTCTTGGAGTGCGCCCGAGACAATTTCAGAAGCGGAGGCCGACCCGCCGTTAATCAGGACAACAACCGGCAGTCCTTCGGCTAGATCGCCAGATGTTGCATTATCGCGTTTAATATCGTCTTCGCTCCGGCCACGGGTGGAAACAATTTCTCCACGGTCGAGGAACGCATCCGAAACGGCAATCGCTTGATCCAACAATCCGCCCGGGTTATTGCGCAGGTCAAGGATGTAACCTGAAAGTTTGCTGCCGGCATCTTTTTTGATTGTTTCAAAGGCCTTTTTAAGCCCTTCTTCCGTGTTATCGCTGAAGGTTGTGATACGAATATAACCAATGTCTTCCCCTTCAAGACGAGAGCGGACCGATTGAATCCGGATAATATCGCGTTTCACCTTAATGAACATAGGGGCATCTTTCCCTTCGCGGCGAACAGCGAGTTCAATAGTTGTGCCAACTTTTCCACGCATGGTATCCACGGCTTCGCTCAGGCTCATTCCTTGGACAGGTTTGCGATCAAGATGAGTAATCAAATCACCTGGCTTGATTCCAGCTTTGGCCGCAGGCGTGTCATCAATGGGTGAGACAACTTTAACCACGCCGTCCTCCATTGTGACTTCGATTCCAAGTCCTCCAAATTCTCCTTTGGTTTGTACCCGCATTTCATCGAATTCCTTGGCGGTCATGAAGTCAGAGTGAGGGTCCAAATTGGTCAGCATCCCTTTGACAGCGTGTTCAATCAATTGTTGGTCTGTGACTGGATCGACATATTGGGCGCGAACACGTTCAAAGACTTCACCAAACAAATTTAACTGACGGTAAGTGTCTTCTGGCGTTTGTTTCACTTCTGCCGCTTTGGCTTTTTTAGCCTCTTCAGATTCCGGAGCTTTGGTTTCTTGCGCAAAGACAGGGGAAGACAAAATAGTCATGGTCAGGAAAAGGGAAAAAAGAAAGCGGGTCATATTGTAAAGCACTCCAGAATCGGTTGCGTGAAAGTTATGATAGTTTTTAGTTAGTCTTGTTTTAATAATAGGTTATCCACCAAGATCGGCAAGTTTGCGGGCAGGGTTAATGGGTTGTCCTTCAAATCGTAGCTCGTAGTAGAGGCGAGGCTTTTCTCCATTTGTTGAAGAAGACAATCGTCCAATCGGTTCGCCCGCATCCACGCTTTGCCCTACGAATGTATCAATTTTCCCCAAACCTGCAATAAGGCTGTGATATTTGTTCTTATGTTCGAGCAGAATAATGCTTCCATAGGTCTTGAACGGACCGGCATAGCGGACAACGCCCCCCATTGGAGCAACGACAACGGCCCCGCCGCGAGACTCAAATTTAATCCCTTGGCAGGTGGCTCCGATTTCGTCCTTTTCTCCATAACGGGTTTTTATGATTCCGGAAATAGGCGGTTGGGCCGAGCCAAGAGCGGGCAAGCTAGCGGCCAAAGCCCGTTCGTCTACATCATCATCGGGCGTTACCTCTTTTTTGTTACGGGGGGGAAGTTTCATTTTTTTCCGCCGAGCTTCGCGGTTTTGCCGATCAATTTTTTCGATCAGTTCCCGAAAGTTTTGGGCTTCCTTTGAAATAGCTGCAACAGTTGCGGCTTGGGATTTTTCTTCTTGGCGTGTTTTGCTGTAGGTTTTCTGGCGAGAGTCGAGCAGGGCATCCATTTCTTTTTGGTCATCGCGGAGTTTTTCAGTCGTTTTACTGAGGTCTTCGCGGTTCTTGTTCAAATCGTCTTCAACCAGTTGGAGCGCGGCGAGTTGATTTTTCAGGTCTTTGGCTCTTTTTTCCAGCTCCGGCAAAATCGCACCTAAAATAGTTGCGGCATTGGCTGTATCAAGTGGGGCTCCCGGGCGGGCAATCAACGTGTCAGGAGGCAAACGGCGGATTCTCTCTAGAGCCACAATCAGCGAGGCCAAAGATCCGCGGTCAGCGGTCAGCTTTGCTAGCATATCGCTTTTTTGTTTTTGTAGTTCGGCCAATTTGGCTTCCAGCTCTCCCAGTTTTTTCTGATTCTTTTGAACATTGCTGGTTGCGGAGATTAGCTCTTTCTTGAGACCATGAAGATCTTTTTCGAGTAGTTTGACTTTGTTTTGCAGGTCGCGTTGTCGGGCCTTTTCAGCTTCAACTTTTTCGGTCAGATCCTTGAGTTTTTCTTCCCGTTCAGCAGTGGGCGCAGAAGCTTTCTCCTTTTCCGCGGCTTGTGCCGAGAAAGAAAACGTGAAGAAAGAAAAGAGCAGACAAACAACAACGGAGCGAAAGGACGTCAAAATCATCCCTCCCGATGGTAAGGATGGCCAGAAAGAATTTGCTGGGCGCGATAAATTTGCTCAAGCAACATAACCCGTACCATAATGTGAGGCCAAGTCTGTTGACCAAAGCTGATCATAATGTCGGCTTTGTTGCGGACCTCTTCGGTAAATCCAGATGCTCCGCCGATCAGGAAGGTAATTTTATCAGTTCCTCCGTCCCGAAACTTTTTGAGGGTGTCTGCAAAATCGAGACTGCGGAGACCATCGCCCCTTTCATCAAGAACGACGAGCAGAGACGTTGAATCGATCTTCTCAAGAATTAGTTTCTGTTCTTCAAGTTGCTGCTTAACTGGATCAGTTATTTTGCTTTCAACTTCGATAATCTGGGTTGGCCATAAGCGCAGGCGAGAGACATAGTCTTCGCACAGGTCAAACCACGGGCCTTTTTTGAGCTTTCCAACAACGACAACATCTATTTTGAACATAGCTTTATGTTCATAAACGATTCGGCTAACCCGCGAAACCGAATAGGATGCAGTTAGGCCAAGTTATTACGAGTTATCATCTACAGTTTAGCGGTCATGGGCATTTTTGCGGGGGCTGCTGCTGCCGCCGGAAGTTCCGAACGCCACATTTTTTCGATAGCATAAAACTCGCGGACTTCGGGGCGGAAGAGGTGAACAATAACATCGCCGCAATCCACAACAACCCAGTCAGCCTGAGGCAGACCTTCGGTTCTTAGTACAGTGTACGAACTATTTTCTTTGCTGAGCTTTTCACGGATCTTATCGGCGAGAGCGGCAACTTGACGGGAAGATGTTCCGGTTGCTACCACCATAAAATCGGCCAAAGATGTCTGGCCATTCAAGTCAATTGATTCGATATTTTCGGCTTTATTTTCGTCAAGAGCCTGAACAATCAGGTCTTTCAGATGGGAGGGAGTTTCTTCTCCCCTAGGTTTTCGAGTTGCCAAAGATTAAACGCTCCTTTCAAGCTTGTTCAGCACATTCAGTGCTACAGTTCTAATTGTACCTTGATGAGAGAAATAACGCAAATCGTCACTTTGCTTTCGCAGCAAAGTTGAGGATAGTGGGTTAAGCGGCTCCTCCAAAATCCAGTAAATCCGCTCTTTTCCTAGTTTCGGATGCCCGCCGCAGCGCAAAAATACATTCTGGAAATTAGAGTGGTGATGAAGAACTGTTTGACGAATTCCACCGCCCTTGATGGGGCGACCAATAAAAGCAAAGGGAATTTCCTTGGGAAGGTCTTGCCAACGATACCAACGGTGAAATTCTCTGGCAATATCAAGTCCTGCGCACCAGACAAATTCGGTATGAGGAAAACGGAGTTTGAGGGCTTTGATGGTGTAAAAACTGCGAGTGGTTTTGAGAGCGGATTCAATATCTGAAATCACAATACGGGGGTTTTGCGAGATGGCGCGACAAGCTGCTACACGATCTTCCAGTGAGGGAACGTCTACCGAAGATTTAAGCGGGTTTCCAGGGGAGACTAACCACCAGACAGCATCTAGCCCCAAATATTTGAGGGCAATTTCAGAAGCATGAATATGGCCTTTGTGGGGTGGGTTAAAGGTTCCCCCAAACAGACCAATGCGCAGACCTGACCATCTATGGGGATCAAGAAGGGACGGGGGAGTCATCATAGGCTTATTTTTCAGCTCCATGATGACAGCATAAACTTAATTGAGGTGTTCGGAAACCGTCCGAATACTGTCATCGGTCAATTTCGTTGCTGTAGCTGTGTCCATTTTCTCGGCGATAATTTGAGTTGTGGCAGAAATAGCCAGTTCCGCAGCATAGCGGCGAATATCATCCTTGGCGGTTTCTTCCATGCGTAGCAAACGATCCTTCAGGAGGTCTTCACGGCGAGCAAGGGTTTCCGTGAAATCAGCCTCGGCTTGTTTTTGCAGATCAAGGGCTTGAGCTTGTGCCAGAGAAATAATCTTTTCAGCTTCTTTTGATGCATCTTTTTGGCGGGCTTGATAGTCAGCAAGTAAGGCTTCGGCCTCATGACGAAGATTTGATGCCGCTTCAATTTCATTGCGGATGAGAGAAATTTTTTGATCGAGTCCGTTCAAAATCGTTTGGCGGCCAAAGATAAAGGCGGCAACAACAAACACGATAAAAGAAAACAGAACCCAGATGGTTGGATCGTTTAGCAGCAATTCTTTCATCACGAAGGCTCCTTTTTAACGCGCTTGGTTTGCAGCATCACGCCGCTTTGGCTTTGGCACGAATGGTTCGTACAACTGTTTCAGCTTGGGATGTATCCGCTCGGATTCCCGCAATTTTTTCAGCGGCTTCAGAAGCAATCTCGGCGGCAATGCGGTTTATGTCGGACAGTACATTGTCCTTTGATTGTTCAATGCGGCTTTCCGCTGCGGCAATTTCAGATTCGGCACGTGTACGAAAATCAGCAAGACCAGCGGCCATTTTTGCTTTCCCAGCGTCGCCAGCATCCTTGACAGCTAGGGCTGCGCGGCTGGAAGCTTCTTTCAAAGACTGTTCGTACAGTGATTTGATCCGTGCTGATTCTGCAGAAAGTTTGGCGGCCTCGTCCAGATTTTTTTGAATGTGATCCTTCCGGTTTTGGACAGTCTGACCAATCGCGGGAAGAGCCTTGCGCGAGAAGAAGACATACAAAATAGCAAAGAAAAGGACGAGCCAGAAAATTTGGCTCGGCCACGAGGTTGGGTCAAATTGAGGCAGTCCCCCATGATGAGCTGCTTCCGGTGCGGTAGCGTGAGCAGTTTCAGCCATTAGAGGAGCTGCAGGCATGGAATCCGTCACCGGAGCCACAACAGCTTCTTGCGCCCAGACAAGGCTAGGGAACAAAGTGGCCGAAAAAACATAAGCAGCCGTGCGCAAGATATTCATCATGGCCTGACCTGTTCGCTTAGGCGAAGACGAGGAAGAACGCGATCAGGAGCGCGAAAATACCAAGAGCTTCGGTCACAGCAAATGTGAACATGAATTTTTTGTTCAGCAATTCGGCTGCGCCAGGGTTACGGCCAACGGCTTGGTTATAGGACGAAAAAATCATCCCAAGCCCAATCCCAATGCCGGTCAAAGGCAACAGGGCGATAGCACCAGCTAGATATTTTACAGCTTCGATTTCCATTTTGGATTCTATCCTTCTTTAGTGGTTAACGTAGTTTTTCTTGTATCGCTTGAACTGGTTGGGACATTACGGATTTATCCTCCAATTGCAAGGCGAATTTCTTTTTGGCCTAGTGCTCAATCTCAACTGTGTCTTTCAAGTAAATACAGGTCAAAACAGCAAACACATAAGCCTGAATGAAGGCAATGAAAATTTCAAAGCCAATCATAACTATGTTAAAAGCTGCGGGCAGGAGGGTGGCAATCCACGCCACGCCACCAACCGAGGCAAACATAATCGCAAATCCGGCGATCACTTTAATCAGAACGTGGCCCGCCACCATATTGGCAAAAAGACGGACAGAAAGAGTAATAGGACGGGAAATAAAAGAGACAACTTCAATCAGCACAACCAGCCAGATCAACCAGCCCGGGACTCCGTGGGGAACAAACAAGCTCAAAAAATGAAAACCATGACGGGCGATTCCCATGACCAGAACCGTGAGGAAAACCAACATGGCAAGGGATGCCGTCACCGCTAGGTGTGATGTGTAGGTAAAGGAATAGGGGATCATCCCCATCATGTTGCCCATGATAACAAACATAAAGAGGGTAAAAACCAGCGGAAAATATTCCCGCCCTTTGCCGCCAATATTGTCGGTAATCAGGTTTTCAACGAATCCGTACAGGTCTTCTCCGATAAGCTGAAGGCGGGAGGGGACCAGAGATTTTTGGGAAGAGGCAAGGCCAAGCAAAAGCATACACGCGCCAGTCGCAATCATCATCCACAAAGAGGAATTGGTAAAAGACAGATCAACGCCACCAATATGAAATGGGACAATCGGCTGTATCTGGAACTGATGCATTGGATCGGCCACGGCAAAACCTCTTTTTTCCTCAGGGTTTACTTGTCTGAATTTGTGGCTCTTTTAACCCTTTTTTTGGTTCCGCGCAACCGTTTTGAGTGGATGGGGTCGCCATCCTCTTGCGAGGCCCGATAAAGGTTCCAGAATCCTGCGCAAACACCCAGAAAAGCCAAGATAATGAAGAAAAACGGCGAGCTATCCAGAAAATGATCTATGCCAATGCCAATCCCGCCGCAGACAATGGGGGTTGCCACAACGTCAAAAACAGCTTGAACGCCCTGAGACATATTGCCGCGATCTGCCTTCTGATCCGCTGGGTACTTCTTTTTTTGCGTATCTTGGGCGAGTTGGATTCGCGAACGCAAATCATGAAGGGGATCTTCGTTCATCATGAGCCAGAAGCGGTCATTCTGCAGCTTCCAAGAAATCAAGCTTGCCTTGCAGATCAACTGAAACCAGTTGAGAGACTCCCCTCTCGGACATGGTTACACCATATAGGCGGTTCATGCGTGCCATCGTCAAGCGGTGGTGGGTGATAACGAGGAATTTGGTTTTGCTGTGCTGAGAAATTTCTTCGAGCATCGTACAAACACGATCTACGTTTGCATCGTCAAGCGGCGCGTCAATTTCATCAAGAACACAAATCGGAGCGGGATTGGTCAAGAACATGGCAAAGATCAAAGCCGTGGAGGCCAGAGTTTTCTCACCCCCCGAAAGCAATGACAATGACTGCAAAGATTTTCCCGGAGGCTGGGCAAAAATTTCGAGAGATGCTTCTAGCGGGTCAGTTGAATCAACAAACGCCAAATGAGCACTCCCTCCACCGAAAAGACGGGTGAAGAGAACTTTGAAGTGACCATTCACTGTTTCAAACGCTTGCAGGAGTCTTTCCCGTGCTTCTTTATTCAGTTTGTGGATCCCTTGGCGAAGCTCTTCGATAGCTTGAGTTAAATCCGCGCTTTCTTGAATCAACTTGGTGAGTTGTTGATCGACTTCTTGGTATTCAACTTCAGCCCGTAAATTGACTGGTCCCATGCCATCGCGCTCACGGACCAGACGGTCTCTCTTGCCGCGCAGACGATCAATCGGTTCATGGGTCAGTTTTTCTGTGGTCATTTCAGAACTCTGCCACAGTTCTTCGGGGGACATTGAAAACTGGTCATGGATGGATTGGCGAATAACTTCTATTGAGCCAGCCGCAGCTTCCATCATGGCTTGTGCGTGAGCTCGCGTTTCCCTAACTTCCATCAGTGCAGCTTCAGACTCACGCAAAGACTTGCTGGTTTGGTCCAGCTCTTGCTCGGCAATTGCCAGCTTGTCAGCGGCATCCTTGCGGGCATTATCCATTGTGGCTAGTGTATCAAGAAGGTTGATCCGTTGCAGGTTGATTTCTTCAGGGCGACCTTGCAAAGATTCAAGACGTGCGGCTGTTTCTGTGTTGCGTTCTTCAAGTTGCCGCAGGCGTTCCTTGGCGCGAATGGTCCGGTTGGTCAGGCTAACCCGTTCATCGGCAATGGCGCGGAGCCGCGCTTGCCGACGAGTTCTGTCTTGTTGAAACACTTCCAGAGCGGTGGAGGCATCACGCAAGGAAGATTGGGCATCGTACAAGGCAATACGCTCGGCTTCAACTTCGCTCATTTGCCGTTCCAGAGCGGCCTCGTCAAAAGATTGCAAAGAGGCGCGGTGTGTTTCAACAGCTTGTTGCAAGCGAACGGCATCGTCACTTTGCAGAGAAAGGCCTTCTTGAAGTTTAACCAGTTCTGACTCGTTCGCGCCTTTCTTTTCAAGGGCGCGTTGCAGGTCAATGCGGCGAGCATTCAGGCTGCGGTCGAGTGTTCGTACATCTTGTTCAAATTTTTGAACGGTCTCTCTTGCCTGTTGAATTTCAACTTGGGCAGACTCTTGTTCACTTTGTGCTGTATCAAAAGCTTGTTGTTGAGAGGGGAGCAAGGCCTCAAGGTCATCAAGACGGTTCTTGTTTTTCAGGCGGATTGCGTGACGATCAACGGCCTTGGCCCGAATAGTCAGACCATCCCACCGCCAATAGGCCCCCTCACGGGAAACGATTGATTGCCCGGGCTGGAGTTGCGTGGCCGCATTTTCTCCGTCTTCATCGGATTCAACAAACCCAATAAAACTCAGAGCGGTTTTAAGAGCCTCGGGTGCATGAATATGGGGCAGGAGAGGCAGCACAGAAGATGGAAAAGAAGGAGCAGCTTGCGAGATTGTTTTTCCAGACCAGACAATCGGGGCTTCCGCTTCGGTTGAAGCCATAAGTGTATCGCCCAAGGCCTTGGCTAATGCTGCTTCAAAGCCTTCATCGGCCTTAATGTCGTCAAGGACCGGACGGAATCCTTTTTGCGATTCTGAACTGAGCACGCTTTCAAGGGCATGAATTTCAGCCTTGGTTTTTGAAACGTGTTCCCGCGCTGTTTGAAGTTTATTACGACAGTCTTCAAGATGCTGCTGGGCATCTTCCAAGGTTTTGCGGGCGGCTTGTTCCTGATCTTTCTTGGCGGCGAGCTCCTCATCAAGGGAGTTGATTTCATGCGTCAAGGTTTCAGTTGAAATCAACTCGCCCTGTTCTGCTTGTTTCTGGGCAATCTGGTTCTTGAGAGTTTGAATCCGTGCGAGAATCGAATTCAAACGACCTTCGTCTTGTCCCAATTGTCCGAGCAAAGTTGAGCGGCTGGCCCGTAGATTAGCGGCTTTTTCAAGGGTGGCTTGATAGACTTCGTTGCGGCGGGCAACGTCCTGACTTTTCAGGTCCCTATCGGCGGTGAGGCGGTCAAGCTCGGCATCAGAATCCGAAAACTCTTGCAGCTCAGCTTCTTCGTTGCCCAGCCGTTCAAGAGTCTTGGCGTTTTCGTCCGTCGTTTGTTGTTCGTGGGTGCGGTCGGATTGAATTTGCGAGAGGGCTTTTTCTGCCTCCCCAATTTGACTGGTGATCCGCTGCTCTTCATCATCAAGTCGCTGCAGGGCAAAGTTTTGAACCTGCCATGCGGCGGCAGTTTCAGCCTGTTTGTCACGCAGCGCGGGGATAATTTCTGCTTGGCCAATTTGAATGCGGTTGAGTTCTGCAACACGGGCCATGCGTTCGGCAACCAGAGTTTCGGACTCTTGAAATTGTTTTCTGGATGTTTCCTGAGTTTCTTGAGTTAGCATCCATTCAGCAAGGGCAAGGAGCGTTTCCAGTTCTCGAATATCGTTGCTGATGTTCCGATAGCGGCTGGCCTGACGGCTTTGACGCTTGAGGGAGTCGAGCTGGGTTTCAAGGCCCGCAACTACATCTTGTAAGCGTGCAAGGTTGGCATCGGCGGCTTTGAGGCGGAGCTCGGCTTCGTGACGGCGGACATACAGCCCTGATACCCCCGCAGATTCTTCAAGAATTTGCCGACGTTCAGAAGGTTTAGCATTGATAACAGCGGAAATGCGGCCTTGTGAGACAATGGCGAAGGAATTGGCGCCAATCGCCATGTCAGCAAACAACATCTGAACATCACGGGCGCGAACCGGCTTGCTGTTGACGTAGTAATTGGAACCAACATCGCGGCCAATGCGCCGGACAACTTCGATTTCGTCAACCGTATTGAACAGGGCAGGGGCTTCGCGGGTTGCGTTGTCGAGAACAACCGAAACTTCGGCAGAATTACGCGCAGGGCGAGATGTTGTTCCGTTGAAAATAACATCGTCCATGTCATTGCCACGCAGCCGTTTGGCTGAACTCTCTCCCATGACCCAGCTCAAGGCTTCAACCAGATTGGACTTTCCGCAGCCATTGGGCCCGACAATTCCAGTCAAGCCCGGGCCAATATCCAGCTCGGTCTTGTCCACGAAAGATTTGAAACCATGAAGGCGAAGGCGGCTGAAGTTTGTCATGTCAGTCGTTTTTTCTCAAAAGTGGATACGATAAACTTACTGGGGAGACGCTGCGCTAGGTGCAGGAGCTCCATTCAACAAACCGTTAAATGTTTCTGCAAAGAAACTCACGGGCTGATTACCAACAATGATTTTTGCGCCATCATTCAGAACGAAAGTCGGGGTGGACTGGATTTTGTACTTGTCCGTCGCGGCTTTCATGTCTCCGACAATTCTTTGCTTAAGTTCGGTATTGGCAAAGCAAGCTTCGGCTTGTTCATCGGAGAAACCAGCAAGTTTGGCATTTTGTTTGAGAATGTCTTTGAATTCCGGCTTATAGGCCCAGTTGTCCTGTTGGGCAAAAAGTAAGGACATAAAGCCCTCGTATTTATCCGCAGGCATACAGCGGATAAGCTGGGAAGCCACGATCGCAGGCTCATTCAGAGGGAATTCCTTGAAGATGAACTGGACTTTCCCTGTGTCGATAAACTCGGCTTTGATTTTTGCGAAATCCTCTTTGTGGAACGAAGCGCAGTGGCCACAGGTGAGGGAGCTATATTCTGTCACTTTAATCGGGGCGGTGTCGCTGCCGAGCGTGCGGGGAGTCATCATGGCCTCGACTTCAGGCGAGCCAATGACCGGAGGTTGAGCTGCTTCAGGGGCAACAAACTTCTCCTGCGCGGCTGGTATATCGAGAGTTTTGGTTTCAACTACGATGTTATTTTGTGGAACGGTTGGTTGTGGGGGGGCTTCTGTGGAGGGAGTGCCTTCCAAAGTTTGGGGAGCTTCGGCGATTGGAGCATCTCCCGTTGGGGCAGATGATTTGCTCAAGGTGAAATACGCCGCCGCTGCAATGAGGAGGGCAAGGAGGACAAGGGCAATAAGCAACCCAGCAGATTTTTTTTCTTGAGACATTGTGATTTAGACCTTCCAAACGTGTTTATAGTTGACATAAACAGAGGCGCTGCCGCGCCAAAACTTCAAAATTTTAGGATCGGGGCAACAATGTCAGGAATTACCAAAAAGATCAAATAAAAGCCGCAGGTTACGGATTTTTATCCACATTTGCCCGCCAAAATGCCAAACCCCCGCAGAGCGGGGGAGAGGAAAAAGGTTAAGAAGCCACTTTTGCCGATTATTTTTGTCCGCTAACGGCCCCGACCACAGATTTGAGCATATCCATAGGGAGAGGCAAAACGATGGTGCTGACGCTCTTGCCATTTGAAAACTCGCCCAAGGTCCCTAGGTAACGCAATTGCATAGTCTCTGGACGACGAGCAAGGATCTCGGCAGCTTCATCAAGCTGCTTGGCGGCTTGCAATTCCCCTTCGGCGTTAATGATTTTGGCGCGGCGTTCGCGTTCGGCCTCGGCTTGACGGGCGATAGCGCGAATCATGCTTTGGTCAATATCAACGTGTTTGATCTCAACATTGATAACCTTGATTCCCCAGCTTCCGGTATGGCTGTCGAGAATTTCCTGTACGTCCTTGTTTAATTTGTCGCGGTTTTGCAGCATATCATCAAGTTCATGTTTCCCGAGCACGGAACGCAAAGTGGTTTGTGCAATTTGTGCTGTTGTATGGACAAAATCTTCCACACGGTTGATGGCGTTTCCGGGATCGACGACGCGGTAGTTAAGAACCGCACTGACGCGTACCGATACGTTGTCTTTTGAGATAAGGTCTTGAGCGGGGATTTCTTCGGTCCGCACGCGCACATCAATAATTTTCATTTGCTGAATGGCTGGAAGGACAAGGCGAATGCCCGCTTCTTTCATGCCATCATATTTCCCAAGTGTGTAAATGACTCCGCGCTCGTATTCTTTGATAATGCGGACAGAGGCGAAGAGTAGAATAAGGCCCCCAACGAGGATAACTGGAAGAAAAGTAGCCATTTAAGTCTCCTTTGTTAAGAAAAAAATCACCTATTCAGAAAGGCGAATTTGAAGCTTCAGATTATGGTGACCAGAAATCTGGACAGTTTGTCTTGAGGCAAGATCGGGATAGCGACGTTCGGAAAAGGCTTGCCAGAGTTCGCCTTGCACACTGACAAGGCCCTCGCGGTCTGACCATTCAACGATTTCTGCTTCTTCCCCCATCAGGCTTTCTATTCCGGCATAGCGTTTCTTCGCCAAAAGGGCGCGATAGACCACTCCTGCGGAAATCCCGAAATAGGCAATAATGACAACCAGAACACCGGAAACTGTCCACCAATCAATGGGCGAGTCTGGTCCTGCGTATTCAATCACCATATCGGCCCCAACAACCAAGGCGATGACACCTGTAATACCCAGAATACCGAAGGAAGGAACAAAAACCTCAGCGGCAAGGAGCAAAAAAGCCAAAGCCAGCAAAATTATTCCGGTTGTCATAATATAAACCTTTCGCTACTTGGATGTTGCGTAACGGTCTATGCCTTCTTGAATAAGGCGGGCGGCATCATCTGCATTTCCCCACCCTTTGACTTTCGACCATTTTCCTGGCTCCAAATCCTTGTAATGGGTGAAGAAGTGCGAAATCTTATCCCGCAAAATCGGTTGAACCGCTTCCAAGTCATCAATGTTGTCGTGGTAAGGATAGAGCTTGGCGTGCGGAACGGCAATAATCTTTTCATCCTCCCCCGCGTCATCTTCCATAAGAAGAACGCCAACTGGACGAGCCCTCAATACGCACCCGGGCATGACTGCAATTCTGCCAATGACCAGAACATCCACCGGATCCCCATCTCCCGAAAGAGTGTGGGGAATAAAACCGTAATTTCCCGGGTAATACATGGCGGTATATAAAAAACGATCCACGAAAACCGCACCGGACTCTTTATCAAGCTCGTATTTGATTGGGTCGCCTCCCATAGGGTTTTCGATCAAGACGTTAATGTCGGTGGGCGGATTTTTTCCGGTTGCAATTTTACTGATATCCATTTTATCAAGCGGCCTTCTCTAGTGTTTTCTCCAACTGAGCGATAACGGCATCGCCCATTTCGGAGGTTCCAATGGGTGAGATTCCAGATTCGGCGATGTCAGGAGTCCGAATCCCCGAATCAAGAACTCTGCGAACAGATCCTTCTATATGGTCGGCGAGGGCAGGCAGATCAAGAGAAAAGCGCAAAGCCATAGCAAAACTCAAGATAGTGGCAAGCGGGTTGGCCTTGTTTTGTCCGGCAATATCGGGGGCTGACCCGTGAATAGGCTCAAAAAGGGCGTTCTGGTGGCCCAGATGGTCTCGCGCTCCAAGAGAGGCGGAGGGCAGCATTCCGAGTGATCCGGTGAGCATGGCAGCTTCGTCTGAAAGAATATCACCAAATAGATTATCGGTAACGATCACGTCAAACTGAGAAGGGTTGCGGAGCAACTGCATGGCGCAGTTATCGGCGTACATATGGGTCAGGGTCACATCCAAATAGTCTTTGGCGTGCAGGGCCGTGACTTCTTCTCTCCAAAGTTTGCCGCTTTCCATGACGTTGGATTTCTCGCAAGAGCAAACCTGTCCGCGGCGTTTTTGGGCAAGTTCAAAAGCGACACGGGCCACACGGTGAATCTCGGATGTCGTATAAACTTGAGTATTCACACCTTGTCGTTCTCCGTTCGGGAGGTCAAAAATACCCCGAGGTTCGCCAAAATAAACCCCTCCTGTGAGTTCACGGACGATAAGAATATCAAGGCCGCGCACGATTTCTGGTTTGAGCGTTGAGGCTCCAATCAAGGCATCAAACACAAGGGCAGGGCGCAGATTGGCAAACAAACCCAGTTCTTTGCGTAGTTTGAGCAATCCGGCTTCAGGCCGGAGAGCGTAGTCCACCTTGTCCCATTTTGGTCCCCCAACAGATCCAAATAAAACACAATCAGCCTTTTGCGCTTTGGCAATGACATCTTCTCTAAGAGGGACTCCGTGACGGTCAAGCGAAGCTCCGCCAATCAGGTCTTCTTCGGTGTATAAATTTATTCCCGCATGACTGTTTAGCCAGACGATCAATTTTTTGGTTTCGGCTATAACTTCAGGGCCAATACCATCGCCCGCCAAGATCAGGATGTTTTTTTCTATAGCCATGGGGTGCTTTGCTTTCTTTTGGTTTCGTAATTCGAAATAAGCGAAGATTTTTCAAGAGTGAGGCCAATTTCATCTAGTCCATTGACAAGGCAGTGCTTGCGAAACGGGTCTATTTCAAAGGAAAAAACAGTGTTGCCACAGATAATTTTCTGTTCAGGCAAATTGATTGAAATGGCTCGTTCTTGATTGGCCGCTTCAATCAGATCATCTATTTCCTCTTGGGGGAGCCGAATGGGCAGTATCCCGTTCTTAAAACTGTTGTTGTAAAAAATGTCTCCAAAACTTGGGGCAATGATACAGCTAAATCCAAAGTCAAGAAGAGCCCATGGGGCGTGTTCACGGCTCGATCCGCAACCAAAATTTTCTCCGGCCAACAAAATGCTGGACTGGGAGTAGGGGGCGCGATTGAGGATAAAATCCGGTTTTTTATAGCCGCTTTCGTCAAAGCGGAGTTCGTAAAACAATCCAGAAGCCAGTCCGCTGCGTTTGATGGTGCGCAGGAACTGCTTGGGAATAATCATGTCCGTATCTACATTGATAAGACGCAGCGGCGCAGGAATAGAGGTGAGTGTGGTAAATGGAAGCATGAGAGTTACATCTTTCTAATATCGGTGAGTTTTCCGGTAATGGCGGCAGCGGCGGCCATCGCGGGAGAAAGAAGGTGGGTGCGAGCTCCGCGGCCTTGCCGCCCTTCGAAATTGCGGTTGGAGGTTGAGGCACAACGTTCGCCAGATTTGAGGCGGTCTTCGTTCATGCCAAGACACAGTGAACACCCGGGCTCACGCCACTCACACCCTGCTGCAATAAAGATTTTATCAAGCCCTTCTTCTTCGGCCTGTGCCTTGACGAGGCCTGAGCCAGGAACAATGAGAGCCTGAACATGGGGAGCAATGGTTTTTCCTTGCAGAATTTTGGCAGCTTCGCGCAAATCTTCAATCCGGCCATTGGTACAAGAGCCAACGAAAACCTTATCTACTATTATGTTCTCTAGCGGGGTATCCGGTGTCAGGCCCATGTATTCAAGAGCGCGGATCATGGCGGATTTTTTGGCAGCATCCGTTTCATCGTCAGGGTTTGGCACGCAGGCGGTGATGGGCAGAACATCTTGGGGTGAGGTTCCCCATGTGACAAGTGGGGGAATATCTTCCGCGCTCAAATGAATTTCAAGATCAAAAACGGCCCCCTCGTCTGAAAGCAGAGTGGACCAATAGGCAACGGCTTTGTCCCAGTTTTCTCCTTGGGGAGCCATAGGACGTCCCCGCAAATAGTCAAAAGTTTTGGAGTCTGGCGCAATAAATCCGGCTCTGGCTCCGGCTTCAATCGACATATTGCATAGGGTCATGCGGCCTTCCATGCTGAGCGATCTTACTGCGTCTCCGGCGTATTCAATGACGTATCCCGTTCCACCAGCCGTACCAATTTTGCCAATGACGGCAAGGGCCATATCTTTGGCGGTTATGCCAGCGGCCAGAGTTCCTTCTATGGTAACGCGCATAGTTTTGGCGGCGGATTGAGTCAAGGTCTGCGTGGCCAAAACGTGTTCGACTTCTGATGTCCCAATGCCAAAGGCCAGTGCGCCGAAAGCTCCGTGGGTGGATGTGTGGCTATCGCCACAGACAATGGTCATGCCCGGAAGGGTAAATCCTTGTTCGGGGCCAATGACATGGACAATCCCCTGTCTTTTGTCGGACATCCCAAAATAGGTTACACCGAATTCATGGGTGTTCGATTCCAGTGTTGCAATCTGAATTCGGCTTTCTTCTTCGCTGATCCCTTTTTGCCGATTGGTGGTGGGGACATTGTGGTCGGCAACGGCAAGGGTTGCTTCGGGCCGTCTGAGTTTTCGTCCTGCGCTACGCAAGCCTTCAAAGGCTTGCGGGGAGGTCACTTCGTGAACAAGGTGTCGGTCAATATAGATGAGGGCCGTACCATCTTCAGATTGTTCAATAACGTGGTCGTTCCATATTTTTTCAAAGAGTGTACGGGGGGAGGGGGAAAGTGTCATGGTTGGCCTGTTCCTAAAATTTCCAATAAAACTAACCGAATGTATGGTTTTAACCAAGACCAAACTGTTATTCGTTATAGGAGCGGGACGTTCTGGTTACAGAGGGGCTGGCTGGTGTGGTTTCTCCCAAATGGGAGGGGGATGTTGCTCGCCGGATAACGTCTCTTGGCAAAGACGTCGTTCCCCCGTTTTTGCAAAGGCGGATACTCGCGATATTGAGGGCTGAACGATCTTTCCTCATGACTTCCAATGCGGCTTTGAAACGATTGGAATCCCCCGTTAACAGACCTTGGCGAAAGTCTTCGTAGGTTTCTTTTACGCTCATTTTATCAAGGGCAGCTCGCACAGCGCCAACTCCTTGCGGAGAGCCTAGACCTAAAAAATATCTTTCCAACTTGACAGCCATTTCCAACATTACAATGTCAGAAACGTGTTGTTGCAAAGCGTACAGGGCGCACATACGGGGAAGGTCTTGCTGTTTTTGATAGGTAAAAAAGTCATCAAGTGAGCCGTTAACATCTTGTTCAAAATGCGCTTTTTCATTCGCAAGGCTGAGCGAGACCAAAACAGTGAGATACTGTTCGAAACTTGGGCGGTCCATGCGGTCCGTAATGCTGGTGATATAGACGTACTCATCTTGATAGCGTTTTGTGTCTGCGCCGAATTCAATAACCCTTCCTTCCGGCTGATAACGGGCAAGCGGAGCGAGGGGGGATGAGCTGATTTTAAGCGATGTTTTTTCAAACAGGGATTGGAAAGCTGGGCCATCCACTTGCTGGATCAGGTTTTTTGCCCCTTGCAGACTGGAGGGAAGGGAAGATTCCCCAGCGTAGGTATGTAAGGGGACAAGGGCCAAAACGATCAAAAAAAAAGTGTCTGGAGAAAACTATATCTCATAGGATTTGCAGCCGAGCCGACCTTTAGCATCTTTGATTTGTTCCGTGTTCGTGAATGGAGCTGCATTTTCCAATTTTATCCTTGTTAGCAGTGCAGTGGAAGCTATGTTGAGACGTGCGCAGTTAAAATTGTACACAGTCCCTGATACTGGATCACGAACGAGCATGGTTGCGGCGGGGCCTGGCAAAGTTTTTGAAAAAGCTAAATTACCCAAAAGGCTGCCCCGTGGAGAAACAATGATAGGAGCGGGGATGTCTAAAGATTTTTGATGGTTGAGCCTATGAGGGGCTGCTTCTCCAGAGTTGAAGGTGACGGCCAAAGGTATTGATATTAAGGAAATAAAATAACCAGAAAGATTCACGAATCTTCTCCTCTCACTCTCGGCAAAGTCTGCCATAATTATCAACGGTTTTGCAAATTTTTAACAAATTTCGGATTATGAATATTTCGTGTTACCTAAGAACCACAGTTGCTTTTCTTTGTTAGGGGTGCGACATTCCGCCTCATCGGTTCTTGGGTGCTGGTGGGGTTACCATCGTCCCCACGTTCATTATTATTTATGTAAGGGGAACTCTGTTCATGAAAAAACTTCTCGTTTCGGCTGCTATCGCGGCCCTCATTCCTAGCGTAGCTATGGCTCAAGATTCCGGATTCAAAAAATCCGCTGGGGATGTTCTGCTTCGTGCTCGTGCCATTGCCGTTATTCCTAGTGAGGAAGCCGATACCTCAGGTGCTTTGACCATCAACGATGCTTTGTCGATTGATAATTCGGTCGTGCCTGAGCTTGATTTGACCTATTTCCTGACCGACAATATCGGGATTGAAGTGATTGCAGGGGTTACGCCTCATGATATTACAGGGAGAGCTGGCGGGGTTGCTGGTCTAGATTTTGGCCGTGTCTGGCTTTTGCCTCCTACGGTTACCTTGCAATACCACTTTGACCCGATTCCGGCTATTGCTGGAATCAGTCCTTATGTGGGGGCAGGCGTGAACTACACCCACTTCTTTAACGAAGGTAGCTGGAATGCCGCTACTATCTCCGACATTGATTACGGCAGCAGCTGGGGTGGAGCTTTGCAAGCGGGTGTTGATATTCCGCTGACGAGCAACTGGGTCCTCAACGCGGATGTTAAGAAAGTTTGGATCAATTCCGATGTTGACGTGACTCTTGTCGGTGGTTCGGAAGTTAACGCAGATACAGACATTAATCCTTGGATTGTTGGTCTTGGTATTGGTTATAAATTCTAGAATTTTTCCTCCTTTAGAATCTTGATTTCGGTCCGGTTCAATGAATCGGGCCGAAATTTTTTGCGTGCTTATCAGAGAGCGAAAAAGATGATAGCTTTTCTTCGTGCCAATTTGGAAATGTGAGGGCAATTTTGAATATCTGGTTCACCCTATGGGTTTTTTTAACTGTTTTTATTATGGGGACCTTTTTTTGGTCTATGGCGATTCTTTTTCGCCAGAAGCAGGCGTGGGGTGCTTTTGCCAAGCGTCACCAAATGACTTTCACGCCGAATGGTATCTTTAGGTCTCCTGCTATGCGGGGGGTCATTCGCGGGTTTGTTACGACCATTTTTTCAGAAGAACAGACAACGCAGGACAATCGCGGTCGGCGGTTTCGGACAGTGGTTCAGATTGACCTTCCCGTTGGAATGCCCATTGAAGGAGTCGTTACATCTCCCGAGCTTCGCAGCTTTGCCGATATGATGCAATTATCTCAAGACATTGTTCCCTCGGTCCCCGATTGGAATAAAAACATTGTTTTCAAGACCTCGAGTGTTGAGAGAATGCTTCCGTTTTTGACACCAGAGCGGATTAAAACTTTGAACGCAATTATGTCGGCCAAGAGCATCAATTGCATTTTTGTTTATAACGAGAGGGAGACCTTGCTCCGCTTTGAAACAGCTGACCCGCTTGATGATGTGGAGAAGATCGAAAAGTTTGTCAGCAAGACTCTCGAAAGTGCAAAAATTCTCTCTGTATAATAAACAAGAATGGAGCCGAAAGGCTCCATTTTTAGTTATATCTTTCCCAAAATTATTTTGCTGCAGCAGCTGAAGGGGGAACTTCTGTCGGGGCCTCTGTCTTTGCGGCATCATCTGCTGCGATTGACATTTTGACGATCTTATCAGGAGAAGCAGGAGGCTCCCCACGTTTGATCTGATCTACAAACTGCATTCCTTCGACAACTTGACCCCAAACTGTGTATTGACCGTTGAGAAAGCTGCAATCATCAAAACAGATAAAGAATTGAGAATTCGCGGAGTCTGGGCTAGCCGAACGGGCCATTCCCACAGCCCCACGGCCAAAATTGGTTTTGTTGAATTCTGCTGGAATATTGGGAAGTTTTGATCCGCCCATACCCGTTCCGGTTGGATCTCCGGTTTGGGCCATAAAGCCATCAATCACACGGTGCCAGACAATCCCGTCATAGAACCCTTGGCGGGTCAGGGTTTTGATTTGTTCTACGTGTTTTGGGGCAACCTCTGGCATCATTTTGATGACTACTTTCCCGTAAGTAAGGTCCAGATTCAAAGTATTTTGAGGGTCAAGACCTGCGTCTTGCGCCGAAGCGGGGTTGGTCATTACAATCATGCTCCCAAGCAATAAAAGTGTCAAAAAGCGCATAACAACTCCTTGTTAGATGTTTGTGCGTTACAATGGAGCGCAGATTAAGCTGTCCGGCACGGTCTGGCAACTATCATTTTTGCAAATAAGCTTGCCGTATTTTCGCAGGGGAGCGCGGAGGTTCACCATGAGGCAAATTTTCCACAACATCCATTCCTGATGTAACCTGCCCCCACGCTGTGTAATGTCCGGTTAAATTCGCGCAGTTGCGATCGTTAAGACAAATGAAAAACTGGGAGTTTGCGGAGTTTGGCTCGGCAGAACGTCCCATCCCCACAGTTCCGCGCTTGAATTTGTGTTTCGAAAATTCATCAGGGAGATCGGGCAGGTCCGATTTTCCACGTTTGCCCCAGTGTTTGCTTTTGTCACTTTTTAGAGGATAGCCTGTCTGGGCAATGAATCCGTCCACAACTCGGAACCAGACCAGCCCATTGTAAAATCCGGCGCGGGTCAAGGTTTTAACCCGCTCAACATGCTGGGGAGCAAGATCAGGGCGGAGTTTGATGGTAACATTCCCATTGGGCAATTCAAGGACCAGTGAGAGTTCGTCAGGGTCACCTGCCGCAGAGGGATCTTGCGCAAAGGCAGGAAACCCAAACAAAATAAGAAAAGCCGTTGCTAGATACAAAATCGTCCGCATAATGGTCCCCTAGAATATTGCTTTTACGCGCCGCTCCGTCCAAGATCAAGATGAAATGAGGATCCTTAATGTTGAAACAGATTTTGTCTTTAGGTTCTGCCGTTTATTTTCTAGGCAGTTTTTCGCCAGTCTTGGCGGCGCAGGTTGAGCCAATCGCGCCCTCGTCTGAGCCGCCTAAACTTGAAGTGGTCGCTGAACTTCAGGATCGGCCTGCTAATATTGCCGTGGATTTGCAAGGGCGTATATACGTAACCCTTCATCCTGTTGACTCACCCAAGACCAAAATGATGCTGATTGACCCTAAGGATGGCAGCTCTCAAGTTTTTCCGAGCGAAAAATGGAATGAACCAACAGACGAAAACGGGGTTGGGGTTATCAATGCGATTGGGACGAGAGCAACCCTCTCGGGAACAGTTACTGTTCTTGATATGGGCGATGCCAAACACTCTCCCCGCATTGTCGAGTTTAATCAGTTTATGCAGCAAGCATCGGGAGTTACATACATTCCTCAGAACGTTTTGACTGAACAATCGTTTCTGCAGGACTATGCCATAGATTGGGACAAAAATTATTATTTCATCGCAGATATGGGGCAGGCAGATCCAACCAAACCTGCCCAGCCTTCGATTATTGCCGTGAACCAGCGCAGCAATTGGGTTCGGCGTGTCTTGGTTGATTTTCAAGGGCTGCAGCCAAGTAAAGAGCCAATGCTTGCCGAAGGAAAACCTGTCTTGGTCAAGGATAAGACAGGGAAAGACGTTCCTCTTCATTTGGGGCTTAACCCCATCACCATTGATCCTCTCCGTGACTGGCTTTACTTCGGGCCGATGGGGGCTGGAAAACTCTACCGTGTTCCTATCTCCAAATTGATTAACGGGGCGGTTAGCAAGGAAGAGATGGAAGCTTCTGTCGAGGTGGTTGGAGATAAACCAGAATGCGATGGTATAACGATTGATGCCGAAGAAAATATCTATATCACCAATGTCAAAGACAGTGAAATTGGGGTTATGCGCCCGGGTGGTTCCTATAAAACCTACATTAAAGATCCTCGTTTGGTGTGGGCAGATGGTTTTTCTTTTGGGCCTGATGGATATTTGTATCTGACAATTTCCCAGCTAAATCGTTCGGCACATTACAACCTTGGGAAAGACGCCAGCACCAAACCGTATCTCGTGGTTAAATTCAAGCCGTTGGCTGAAGGAGCCATCGGGAGGTAGAGCTAGAGGAGGGAACAATGGCAGATATTGAGAAGTTGTTTGAAAACAACAGGAAATGGGCCGAAGACCAGCGGCGCAAAGATCCAAATTTTTTTGGCAGACTGTCTTCTTTGCAAACGCCAAAGATTCTCTGGATTGGTTGTTCCGATAGCCGCGTTCCCGCAAATGAGATTCTTGGTTTGCTTCCAGGAGATGTTTTTGTTCATCGAAACGTGGCCAATTTGGTCATTAATACAGATATAAATTGTCTTTCGGTCATACAATACGCTGTTGATGTTTTGAAAGTCGAACATATCATTGTCTGTGGCCATTATGCTTGCGGAGGCGTTCGTGCGGCGTGCCGATCTCAGCAGATGGGTTTGATTGATAACTGGCTTCGGAATATCAAGGACATATACGCACTTCATAAACAGGAACTTGAAGCTATCGTTGACGAGGACGCACGGATAGACCGCTTGTGCGAGCTCAATGTTCTAAGGCAAGTACAGAGCGTTTGCTACACATCCATTGTGCAAAACGCATGGTCAAGAAAACAAACTCTTTCTGTCCATGGGTTTATTTATCAATTGAGTGATGGGATTCTCCGTGATCTAGCGGTGCGCATCACGCGGCCCGAGCAAATAGATGAAATTTACCGGGTCGGGGCCTAAAGATTTTTTCAGGAGTGCAATTTGTCTGGCCCAGCAGAATAATATGCGGGGTTGGCGGTTTAGGCCGATAGAGTTGTTTATAACTTGCTGAAATACATATGGCGTATATTTGACTTTTTTGCCTTGTGGCCTAGAGTGCAAGATACCCCTTTGTTTGCGTTATGAAATATAAAAAAAGACAATGCATTAGACTAGGCGGAGCGGCCTTTTACATTCTCGCGTATGCTGTGTTTCCGGCATTTGCGCAAGATATTCTTGGTCCTGCCGATGCTAGTCGTATCCAGCAGTTGGGACGTCCAGTTATCCCTGACCGTCCGCCTGCGAAGTTTGTTGTTCCAGAAGGACAGTCTAGTAGTGTCACGATCCCCGATTCCGCTAAGCAGGTGAAGTTTACACTGAGTCAGATCAGGCTGGAAGGCGCGAGTAATTTTACGGAAAGTGAGCTTGGTGCCATTTACCAGCCCTACCTGAATCACGAAATTACACTCGATATCATCTGGAGGATTGCAGGTCAGATCACGGAACGTTATCAAAACGCAGGGTATTTTCTATCTCGGGCTTATGTGCCTGCGCAAGAGATTGACGGCGGTGTGGTCACTATCAAGGTGGTGGAAGGCTATATAGGCGAAGTCAATGTGGAGGATGCCACGTTGATGGAACATTTGTTTGTTCGTCAGCTTATCGCTAGGATCAAAGACAAGAGGCCTCTGAGTGCATATGATCTTGAATCGTTTATGCTACAGATGAATGCCTTGCCGGGGTTCGAATTTCGGGCTTTTGTTGAACCCCTTAAGGGGGTTGAAGATGGTGTGACACGATTATCGTTGCATCCGCAGAAAGAAACAGGCAACGGGTTGGTCAGTTTCGACAATTTTGGCTCACGATTTTTGGGTCCCCATCAGGCTACGCTGACCTATCAGGACAGTTTTCTCCCCTTACAGGAAACAACGCTATCGGGACTTACCAGTATTCCAACCGATGAAATAAAATATCTCTCTTTGCTTCATGTTGTGCCTATTTACCCAGATTGGACGATTGAGCTATCTGGTTCTTATTCAACGAGTGCGCCGGGGGCTTCGCTGAGGCCAAATGATATCAAAGGTAATTCACGATATATTGGCTTGAACATCAATTGGAAACCTATTCGCCAGCGTCAAGAAAATCTTACGGTCTCGCTTGATCTAACTGGTAAAGATGCGAATAGCGATATTCTGAGCAACAATCCGCTTATGCGAGATCGTATTCGTGTGGTCAGAGGCCGACTTGGTTACGATACTTCTGATAGTTGGAACGGGCATAATTACATTACCTTTATTGCAAGTCGTGGATTAAATGTTCTGGGAGCAAGTGAAGACGGAGATACCAATCTTTCCCGAGCTGGAGCTGAATCTGATTTTTCCACTGCACAATTCAGTTACATACGCCAGCAGGCAATCAGCAACAACTTGACGCTTATCGGTCAGTTTTCCGGGCAGCTTGCCTCGGGCCCATTGTTCTCAAGTGAAGAGTTTGGTTATGGTGGGCAGACTTTTGGCCGTGCCTATGATCCATCTGAGTTGACTGGCGATCATGGTATTGCCGCTAGCTTGGAGTTGCGCTATCTCGGCATTGGCGTATGGCAGGAGACCAATTTGGTTCCTTACGCTTTTTACGATATCGGTAAAGTCTGGAATGAGGATATTGGGGGCATAGCTGAGTCCGCTGCGGCGGCGGGACTTGGCGTGCGTGTCAATCACAGTTCCGGCTTCACGGGTAATTTGGGGTTGGCTTATCCGCTCACCCACGATATCAGTGTGCCAATTTATGGTAACAGCATAAATCCAAGAGTTTTGTTCCATCTAGGTTATGGATTTTGATCATTGTATATTTGGTTAAGCAAAGGTTAATGCGTTGGTGGTATTGTATTAAAATGGTTAGAAGCGTTGCACTTAGAAGATTTCTTATGTGCAGTGTTAGCGTGCTGACATTCACGATGAGTGGCGCTGCCTATGCAAATCCAGAAGGCGCAAGCGTGGTTGGTGGTTCAGCCACCATTGAGGCTAGTGGCAAAAAACTTGATATCCATCAGCACACCGATCGTGCCGTGATTGATTGGCGCAGTTTTAACATCAATGTCGATGAACATACCCAGTTCCACCAGCCGTCGAGCAGTGCCGTCGCACTGAACCGTGTGAGCAGTGCGGATCCGTCACACATCATGGGTAAGCTCAGTGCGAATGGCAATGTTATCCTGATTAACCCTAACGGGGTATTTTTTGGCAAAGATTCAAAAGTTGACGTGAATGGCTTGATTGCCACCACGGCTGATATCGACAATGATGCATTTATGGTGGACGATCTCCTCCATTTTAACAAGTCGGGCAAGGCAGATGCTGCTATTATCAATGCGGGGCATATCACTGCCAAAGAAGCGGGATTGGTTGCCCTAGTCGCGCCGAATGTGGCCAATCACGGCATCATCGAAGCCAAGATGGGACGGGTGGAGCTGGCCTCGGGCGATAGCGTGATGGCGGATCTTTATGGCGATGGGCTTTATGAGTTGAAAGTCAGCGATGGCGTGGCCAGCCAGATTGTCAGCAACACAGGATCGATTACAGCCGAAGGTGGGACGATTGCTATTACAGCGGCGGCGGGTAAAGAGATTGTCAACAGTCTTGTGACCATTAAAGGCGAACTGAAAGCCCCGAGCGTCAGCCAGAAAAACGGCAAGATCATTATTGGTGCTGCAGGCAGTAACGCGGTCAAAGGTAACAGGGACGAAGATAAAGGCAAGAAACAAGGCAGCAGCAATGTTGTGATTGCCGATGCTTATCTTGATGTATCAGGGCGCAAAGCTGGTGAGAGCGGTGGAAGTATTGAGATTACGGGCGACAATGTTGCGTTGCTGAACGGTACATTGATTGATGCGTCTGGACATACGGGCAAGAGCGGTACAATCAAGGACAAAAAAATTTCCGATGCGCGTGAGGGGAGCGCGGGTGGTGATATCAAAATCGGCGGTGATTATCTGGGCCAAGGTGATGCGGCAACCGCCAGAAACCTCTATGTCGATGAGTCCGCACTTATCCTGAACGACTCCCTACATGAAGGGGATGCAGGACGCACCATTTTCTGGAGCGATGACACCACGCAGTTCTACGGCAATGTTTATGCACGTGCGTTGGGTGGAAAAGACGTGGATGCACTAACATGGAACACCACCGCAGGCGGCAATGCGGGTGATGGCGGCTTCGTCGAAACCTCCGGCAAAAAACATCTTGATGCCGGTGGCTATGTGGACCTCACCGCCAGCAATGGCGCACGCGGTACCTACTTCCTTGATCCAACTAATATTACCATCTATGGGAATTTCACGCCGACAGATATTGCGAATGGTGTTATGTGGTTGGATGCTAGTCAGCTGACTGGGTATAACAACGGCGATACTGTTTCACTTTGGACAGATGTCTTTGGTCTCAATAGTGTTAGTGCATTCGGCACAGGCCCAACCTACGTCTCAAATGCGGTAAACGGACTGCCTGCATTGCGTTTCACTGGCAATAATGGAATGAGAACGTCTAACAATCTTTCTTTTAACGATTGGTCTATGTTTGTTGCATTCAAGAATGTTGCAGGTGCGACTTCTTACGAGAGACTGTTAGATCATGATTATATTAATGGGTTTTGGTTTGGAAGAAATGCCGCGACTGCAAGTAGTTTTGGCGGAGGAGTGAAAGAATCCGGAAGTCCATACGGGAGGTTTGTTACCGTCACAGACGGTCAGTGGAACTTGATTGGTAATCAGCGTGCAGCAACATCGCATACGATATGGGCGAATGGAAACTTTAGTGGTGGTTCAACTGGCGCAGTGAATGGTACGGCAACTACATCTAACCGTGTCGGAGTCGGAATGTGGCATAACAACGGTACCCCAGGTCAGCAGGCTGAAAACATAGATTTCTCTGAGGTGCTTATTTATGGAGATGATCTTACGTCCGATCAACGAAATCTTGTAGAGCAATATCAATCCGCCAAATGGGGCATTGCTCTAACACCACCAGGGACAGGTGCGGATGAGGTAGCTAAAGCCACGGCATCTGACGGTTATTCCGCGTTCACCACGCGCTATTTGGAGCGTCTCAGCCAATCGGCCAATGTCTCGCTTCAGGCCACCAGCAACATCACTCTTGATTTGAAAGGTGACACTCTGAGTTTAGCCAATGATAGAAATATTTCTCTGACGGCAACTAGTGGTAACATTACGGATGTTTCGGCGGGGACAATCAGAACAACGCGCACTGGTTCGGGTGGAAATATATCTATTACAGCAACAGCAGGTTCAATTAATCTTGATACGACCAATCTGGAAGCAATGGGCGGTGGGGTGGTTAATTTAACCTCTGGTGGCAACACCAGCCTGACCCAAACAAGTAATTTGAAATTGGGCGCAGTTAAAGCGGCCAATGTTAGTTTAAGCAGCAGTGCTACAATTGACGGGTTGGGCGGAGTTGCTTCTTCGGGAGGTGATATTTCAATATCGGCAGGAAATGATCTTGATTTAACAAATATAGGCCTGCGTTCCAACAATGGTAATATAAGCCTTTCTGCTGGACGCGATGCTACATTCTCAGCCTCTACAAATGCGGGTACTGGGAATCTGAGCGTGACGGCTGTAAGAGATATTTTTTTCACCTCTGCTACAAATCTCACATCCAATATGGTGGGCTACTGGAACTTTGAT
This sequence comes from Alphaproteobacteria bacterium, assembly GCA_018063145.1. Lineage (GTDB taxonomy): Bacteria > Pseudomonadota > Alphaproteobacteria > Micavibrionales > Micavibrionaceae > UBA1573. The sequence goes on along the minus strand of JAGOQV010000001.1, from coordinate 1,884 downwards.
GAAGGTTCGGGAGTAACCGCTGCAGATTCTTCGGGGAGTTCAAACAATGGAACCCTAACAAACGGTCCGACTTGGTCTGGTACAACACCGTTTGGGACCTCCGGAAATTTCAGTTTAAGTTTTGATGGCACTAACGACTTTGTAAGTATTGCTGATTCAAATAGCTTGGATATCACCAATGCGTTCACTCTTTCTTCATGGATGAAATCAGCAAACACCGGACAAACAAACCGTTATCTCATAAGCAAAAGAAACGATGCGGGAAGCGATAATGTTTACTCAATGCTTTATGGATACAGTTCTGGTAATGTACAATATTATGCTGCTGGAAATGGCTTTGGGTATCCTTCCTCAAATTCAAATTTAAGTGCCAATGATACAAACTGGCATTTAATGACCTATGCTTATGATGGTTCAACATATAAAGCTTACAGAGATGGTATCCTTATCAATAGTATGGCCTTGGTTTCCAATGCTGTTTCATCGACTTCTAATTTATTGTTGGGTTCGTTTAATGGTGCAGGATATTTTTATAACGGACTGATGGATGATGTTCGCATTTATAACACTGCCTTATCGGCTAATAATGTAGGTCGATTATATGCATATACCCCCGGACTGATAGCAAACACGGTTTCACTAAATGCGGGGCGTGATATTACGTTGAATGCGAGTTTGACTGCTACTGGCGCGGGTACGCCTTTGATGTTGGTGGCAGGACGGGACTTTATCAACAATGCGGGGGCAGGGGCCCTGTCGGCCAGCAGTGGCCGCTGGTTGGTGTATAACGGGAATGCCACCAGCGCAACGATCACCAAAGCTGGTTTGACGGGCTTTAACCGCTATGGCTGTACGTATAACGCGGGAACGCCATCCTGCGTGGTGGGGACGGATACTCCTGCAAGCGGTAATGGATTTTACTTTGCTTATGCACCTATCTTGAGCCTGAGTGGCCTAACAGGTAATAACAAAACCTATGATGGAAGTCTGGCAGCGAGTGTAAGTGGTGGCGGCGCTTTGAGTGGAGTTTTGTACAGTGATGCCGTGACCTTAAATAGTGCTGGGGCAACATTTAATTTTGGCAATAAAGATGTGGGGACGGCAAAACCGATTGCGGCTTCGGGCTACGCGCTTTCAGGCGTGAATCATGGCTATTTGTTGTCTCAACCGACAGGCTTGACGGGTGATATCACCAAAGCCCCCTTGACTGTTTCGTTATTGAATAGTGCACCAAGTCGCCAAGTAGGAGAGGCCAACCCGTCCTTTGATCTGGTGTATTCCGGCTTTCAAGGACTTGAAGGAGTTGGGGATCTTGGGGTACTGCCAACAGCCTCTACTCTGGCGACTTCCAGTAGTCTCGCAGGACTCTATGACATCACTATTGCTGGTGGCAGTGATACAAATTATGACTTTAGCTATACAAACCCTGCCGGAACGTTGACGTTAACGGCTCTTCCTAGCAGTGAAAGCAGCAGTGATTTTTTATTGCCCAATACGGTGGTTATTGTTTCGCAAAATCCTCTTGTGAGTCTTGGTAATGCGGGCTCTACGAATAGTGTGGGTATGAATGACGAAGCCGCATCAGAAGAAAACAACAATATATCTGAAACCGGAGCCGACGATACCTCAAGCAATGAGGAAGGCGATCAGCAAGGCACAACGCAAGCAAAATCAAAAATTCAAAAGATTCTTCGTGGTTTGGTTGAGATTCATCCTGCTTTGGTCAAGCTGTTTGGCTTAGAAAATAATGACCTGCATAAAAATGGCAGAGCTTTATAGGCTGAAACTGATCCATCTGACCAGAATGTTTTTCATAAATAAAGAGCGCAGTTTTTCGTAAAAACGTTGACATTTCAGAATAGTCTCATTATGAAATCAATCTTT
>JAGOQV010000101.1 GCA_018063145.1 Alphaproteobacteria bacterium | reverse complement strand
ACTTCATATCCAATCGTTCCTAGACTGGTTGCCAAAGCATCTGCGCTTTGTTTCGGGCCGATAACTTCCAGCCAATCTCCAGCATGAGGCAGGGGAGAAGGACAATCTGTCAGATCTACAACAATCAAATCCATTGATACGCGTCCAACAACTGGGCATGAGTGGCCCTGCCAATAAAGAGAAGCGCGATTACTTCCCGAGCGCAAAAATCCATCTGCGTAACCTAATCCAACTGTGGCAAGAATACTGTCACGATTTAAGGATCGGGTTGCATTGTAGCCAACCGTTTCCCCCGCTTTGGCATGGCGGGTTTGAAAAATTTTTGTTTCTACTCTCACAACGGGATGCATAGGGTTTTCTGTTTCTGGGGTTGGGTTTAGTCCGTAAAGAGCCATACCCGAACGAACCTGTTGTCTATGCCATGTTGAATGGCGAAAGATGCCAGAAGAGTTGCATATACTTTGTGCTGTGTTTGGAAGAGATTTGGCAACGTCATCAAATCTTCGAACTTGTTCGGCATTTAGGGGATTGTCGATTTCATCTGACGCAACGAAATGAGTCATGAGTATGTGGGGAAGATGCGACGTAGAGGCGAGAGCCGAAGAAAATTCATTTGTTCCCAAACCCAAACGGTTCATACCTGTGTCAACGTGCCATATGGAAGGTCCGTGGGCCCACGCATGAACGTCATCTGGAGAATTCAGAACCGGAATGAACTTCTTGGCAACAAAGTCATTCTCGCTCCCAGAAGGGACCCCGTTCAAAACTGCAATAGGGGCTGATGTCAATTTGCGAACTTCGAAGGCTTCCTCAAGATGGGCAACGTAAAAGAAATTACACCCAGCTTCGATAAGAGCAGGAATCACTATTTCAGTTCCAAGACCATAAGCGTTTGCCTTGACAACCCCCGCTACTTCACACAATTTTCCAACTTCTTGTTTCAACCGTTTGAAGTTATTTATCAAGGCGGTACGGTCAAGGATGATACGGGAAGACTTGTAAGAGGTCATGGCGAGTTAACTATGCCGTAAGTCCAGATCAGAGAACTTGGTTAGGTTGGGGTCAAAGAATAGTTTGACGATACCAATTGGACCGTGACGCTGTTTGGCCACAATTGTTTCAGCAATATTTGCGCTTTGTTGTAAACGCTCTGCCCATCCTGCATAACGATCATTGAACTTCTCAACTGATTCACTATCGCGCTGTGTGGGAATTTCTCGCGATAGGTAATATTCTTCACGGTACACAAACATGACAACGTCAGAGTCCTGTTCAATAGATCCAGATTCCCTAAGGTCAGAAAGCATAGGCCGTTTATCTTCGCGCTGTTCAACCGCCCGCGAAAGCTGGGAGAGTGCCAGAACTGGAACATGGAGTTCCTTGGCCAAGGCTTTGAGCCCTCGCGTAATTTCAGAAATTTCAATGACCCGATTGGTTTCGGATTGTCGGGACCCGCTTCCCCGCAAGAGTTGTAGGTAATCGACAACAATCATCCCGAGACCATGTTTGCGTTTCAAACGGCGTGCCCGTGTCCTGATTGCAGAAATCGACAGGGCTGGTGTATCGTCAATATAAAGAGGGATATGCGAAAGAGTGTGGGCGGCCTGCGCGAAGTCGCGGAACTGCGCTTCGGTGATATTTCCTTTGCGGAGGGCATCTCCTGAAATACCTGATTGTTCGGCTAAAATCCGCATGGTGAGCTGATCGTGTGACATTTCGAGAGAGAAGAAAGCAACAATTGCGCCTTCTTTTCCCCCACTGAGCGCATAAGCTTTTGCGGCATTGAAAGCCATATTGGTGGCAAGAGCAGTTTTTCCCATCGAAGGTCTTCCGGCCAAAATGAGAAGATCAGATTTGTGGAGGCCTCCAAGTTTCTCGTCAATATCTTTAAGACCTGTGGTTACACCTGTGACTTGTCCTTTGCTATTAAAAGCGACTTCTGCCAGTTCAATTGCTTTGACAATCGAATCGCGCAGGGTAACAAAACTGGTGTTGCTTTCTCCGGTTTCCGCCATTGAGAACAGGCGGGCTTCGGCATCTTCGATAGTGTCTTGTGCGTCTCGCTCAAGATTATGGATGAAGGATTCGTTGACCACATCATTGCCGAACGAAATAAGTTCACGGCGCAGATGGAGATCGAAGATGGTGCGGGCGTAATCTTCAATGTTAACGACACTCATGACGCTGCCTGCGAGGTCGGCAAGATAGGCAGCACCGCCGACTTGTTCCAAGTCTTGATCTTTTTCGAAATAAGATTTGAGCGTCACAGGCGAGGCGGTTTGGCCCCGATCAATCAGAACCTGTAAAGCTTGATAGATGCGCTGGTGGGCAGGGGCAAAGAAAAATTCTGGTTTTAGAAAGTCGCCGATTTTCTCATAGGCCCGATTGTCAACCAGTACCGTGCCGAGCAGACATTGTTCTGCTTCTAGATTCTGAGGGAGGGAACGATAGAGGCTCTCCTCTTTCGGGGTGGAAAGAGAAGCGGGTGAGGAGGAAGAAAATCCAGTTTTCTTGAGTTCTGATGTTTGAGCCATAAAAGCAAACTAGCAGAAGAAAAAGCAGCTTGCCACAATCCTGTTGCTTCAGACCTGTGGAAAACGGGGACAATAAAGAAACCGCCCACAAGGGGCGGTTTCTTAGAATAGGTTTCATACGCTGAGTTGTTAAGCAGCGGTTTCTTCTTCAACTGCGGATGTTTCAACTGCAGGGGCTGCAGGAGCCTTGGCAGAAGAAGGAGCGGGTTTACGATCATCATCGCGGTAATTGACGATAACGGCTTTTCCGGTTTTCTCCTGAGTTTTGGCTTCTTCTTCTGAACGTGCAATGTTCAGGGTGAGGGAAACCTTGACTTCAGGGTGCAAGGACAGATTAACTTGGAACAAGCCAATCGACTTGAACGCCGTGTTCATCAGAACCTGATTGCGGGTGATGGCAATCTTGGCAGAGGATTCAATTGCATCGGCAATATCACGCGAAGAAACTGATCCGTATAGGTGGCCAGATTCTGCTGCTTGACGAATGATGACAACTTTAAGGCCGTCAAGTTTTTTCGCAACTTTGTCTGCGTCTGCTTTGCGCTCAAGGTTTTGGGCCTCAAGGATTTTGCGTTGAGCTTCAAAGAAAGAAATATTTTCTTTTGTGGCACGAAGAGCTTTGCGTTGAGGCAAGAGGAAGTTACGGGCGTACCCGGGCTTCACTTTTACCACATCGCCCATCTGGCCGAGTTTTTCAACACGTTCCAGTAAAATGATTTCTGTAGGCATATTATTGATCCTTTCCCTACTAAACTATTCGCCCATCGAAGATGAACGACGGGGGTTGTCGTTTTCAATCCGAACATAAGGCAGCAAAGCCATGTACCGCGCTTGCTTGATGGCGGTGGCAAGAACACGCTGTTTCTTTTGAGAAACATAAGTGATCCGGCTTGGCATGATTTTGCCGCGTTCGGAAATAAAACGGCCCAGTATCCGAATATTTTTCCAGTCAATAGCTGGAGAGTTCGGGCCACTGAATGGGCAGGTTTTACGACGTTTGAAGAAAGATTTTTTTGCAGGTGGTTGTGTTTGTGTTTGTACTTCAGACATTTTAGGCAGCCTCCTCATCCATAAAGCGGTCAGAGTCATTGTTTTTGTCGATAATCGCGGAGGGGCCTTTGCTTGGCTCTTCCAGACGGACTGACATATAACGGACAATATTTTCGTTAATGCGCATTTGCCGCTCCATTTCGAGAAGGGCAGGAGCGTTCACATCAAATTCAATCAAGGTATAGTGACCTTTGCGGGCCCGGTTGATCCGGTACGCGAAGTTCCGCAAACCCCATTGCTCCGTTTTTAGGATGGTGCCGCCAGCTTGGGTCAGAATATCACAGAACTGAGTGGTCATGGTCTCAACTTGAGCCGCGCCAAGGTCCTGCCGTGTAATAAACACAGTTTCGTATAAAGGCATATTGATCTCCTTTCGGGTTCGCCCCACCTAAAATCTTGTGGGAGAAGCTGGCACCCGCCTTAAGGGCGACAGCAAGGTTGCTTTAAGAGGCACATAAAGACAGGACAGGCGCACAAAATCAAGAAAAAAATGCCCCAAATCACTTTGGGGCATTGAAAGGGACGTAAGGGAAAGATTAAGCTCAATACGCGTTGGTATTGGCGTGAATAGTTAAAAACCTAGCCATGACGTAAGTCCAGTCTTTCTGCGGATCTTCCGAAGAGTACTTTCGCGAAGCGCGGCGCAAAAGCCCCTCAAGGCGACGTTCGCTCATATCAGGTTGATTGAGCGATTGCCTCAATCTGTTGAGGGAGACATGGCAGCAATAACTGGCGTAATCAACGTTTGGGGCCCCCCCTGCTTCTACCAAAGTGGTGTAGGCCGTGCTGTTCTCATCTAGGACTGAGCGGATATTTTGGTGTATGACTGAGCAACTCATGGTCTCCTCCTTGTGGTTCGGGATGGTTATCACGGGCCTCTAATTCCTTCCGTTTTTATGTTTCTTTCTTGCTTTGGCCGGATGC
>JAGOQV010000100.1 GCA_018063145.1 Alphaproteobacteria bacterium | reverse complement strand
CCGAAAATCATCATGGGGTTTAGCGATGCCACAGCCCTGCAAAACGGGATTTACGCCAAAGCTGGTCTCACAAGCATATATGGTCCCACCATCAGCAAGCTTCCGGTTATTTCGCCAGCCTCCCTCCAACAATGCTTGAGAAGGTTAACATCTGCGCACACTCTCCCTTTTCCGACCCAGAACTTGCAAATTGTGAAAAACGGTTCCGCCAAAGGTGTTCTCATTGGCGGGACGCTCAGCGTTTTCTGCTCGTTGGTTGGCACTCCCTATCTTCCCGACCCCCAAGGAAAGATTCTCTTTCTTGAGGATCTAAACGAAGAAATGAATCGCATTGACAGAATGTTGTGGCATTTAAGAACAGCCCTCCCCTTTGAACGATTGGCAGGGCTTTTGTTTGGACAGTTTACGTCTTGTCAGGATACAGGCGGGAGACCTTTTGGTTTCACCTTAGAGGATATTATTAAAGAGCATTCTGCGGGAATGACAGGCCCCGTGGCCATGAATGCCGCCTTTGGGCATGGCGAAGATCTTTTCCCGATTTCCATTGGCCTCTGCGGCGAGATGACGCTGAAAAGCGGTTCAGACAAAGATTCTCACATGAACCTCTTGATTTAAGACCATAAAATGTCTTAAACCGAGCAAGCTATAGGCTATATATAAAGGTACGGAGTCGCCATGACGTTTGTTGTTACGGATGTCTGCATCAAGTGTAAATACACTGATTGTGTTGAAGTTTGCCCAGTTGATTGCTTCTATGAAGGCGAGAATACTCTTGTCATTCACCCTGACGAATGTATCGACTGCGGAGTCTGTGAACCAGAATGCCCTATCGAAGCCATTGTTCCAGACAGCAATCCGGACGGAAAAAAATATCTAGAGATGAATTTGAAATACTCTCAGATCTGGCCCAACATCACCCGCAAGAAAAGTCCCCTTCCCGAAGCGGAGGAATTCAAAAAGAAAAAAAACAAATTCGAGGAGTGGTTTTCTCCCAAGCCTGGCAAGGGCGACTAATTCCGCCTTTTTTGCCTGTGGACAACCGCCTTAACATATCAAGGATCGGTAAAGAAAGAATTGAAATTTTCTGAATTTCTGCTATAGTCTCTTCCATGCTCTAACGGTTACTTCTTTGGATGGGTTGCAATAACGCCTTGATATTGATTGTTTTTTCGAATTTATGGTAATTTTATTACTCCGTTCGTTCCGTTGATAAGTTTGTGGATAAGCCTCTAAATCTTATTCATACTCTGGCATTAGATGTTTTTGTTCGTAAACAAGATCAGGGAAAGGGTATAAGCCTATGGCAAACAAAGAAAAAACACAAAAACCAGTCAGCAAAGCCACCAAAGCAGTTAAAACCAAAACTCAGCCTGCTAAATCTTCAAAAGTTACTACAAAAACAGTCACCAAGACTTTGAAAACAAAAGAAGTTTCAAAGAAAGTTGCTGTCGCCGCAAAAGCCCCTGCTAAACCTGTTAAGAAAGCAGCCTCTGCTGTGGCCAAGCTTGCCACAACCAAATCTGTGGCCAAAGCCAAAGTTGTTAAGAAAGCCCCAATGAAACCTATCGCCAAGCCTGTCGCAAAAGTTATGACCAAGGTAGCCGCAAAACCCGTCGCTAAAAAACAAGTTACGAAAACGGCGGTAAAAGCTCCTGTAAAACCTGCGGCCAAGCCCGTTGTCAAAAAAACGGCGATCAAACCAGTGGTTAAGCCCGTAAAAGCCGTTGCCCCCAAAGCTCCGGTGAAAAAGGTTGAAACCAAAATTGCCGCCGTTGCCAAGCCCGCAGCAAAGCTCGTTGCGGCAAAAGGGCCTGCGAAGGTAACTCCGAAACTGGTCACTCCTCCCGTTGAAAAACCACGCTCTGCCACACTGGCTCCTGTCACGATCAAGGCTCCAGAAAATCAAAATGCTCCTGTCGCCTTGAAAAAACCTGCCGAAGGCTTGCGTCCGGTTCCAGCTCCGGTTGCGGTTGACCGTCCGGTTTATCGCCCGATTCAGGTGATCCATAAGCCTCTGGCCCCTCTCACTCCGGTTCGTCAAATGGCCCCTATCGCGCCAAATGCCGAGAAAGTTGAGTATAAAAAGGGTGATTATGTTGTGTATCCAGCTCACGGTGTTGGACAAATTGAAGCCGTTGAAACACAAATCATCGCGGGCATGGAAATTAAACTCTATGCCATCTGCTTTGAAAAAGACCGGATGCGTCTAAAAGTTCCTGTGTTCAAAGCGCACGCCTCTGGCCTTCGCCGTCTTTCGACCAGCAACCGGATGCAAGATGCCCTCAAGACCCTTCAAGGCCGCGCCCAGATTCGCCGCGCCATGTGGTCTCGTCGCGCTCAAGAATACGAAACCAAGATCAACTCCGGCGACCCTATTGCAATTGCCGAGGTTCTTCGTGACTTGAAACGAAGCAACGACGAAACCGAGCAGTCTTACTCTGAACGTCAGATCTACCAATCTGCGCTCGAACGCTTGGCTCGCGAAGTCGCTGCCCTTGAAAAGATCACTGAGATCGAAGCCGCAGAACGCTTGGAAAATATGATTAAGGGCCGCCGCGCTCGGGCTTCTGCTGACAAAGGCGACGACAAAGACGTTGCGGTTGTAGCCTAACGCAGACAATCTGACCTGACTTATTCTTCAAAAACACCCCGAAATGTTATCGGGGTGTTTTGCCGACTCCAATTATTCATAAGCTAAGCGATAGTTTTTCTATACAAGCCTAGAAAACTATGGCATTGTCGGACACTTAGGTTTCTGCGGTGGCAGACGTATTGATGCTTTAACTGTAACACTACGCCCATGATCATCCTGAGACTAACACTTAACTTCTAGATAGACTGAGGATAAAAATGGCTACTGGTACAGTAAAATGGTTCAACTCTCAAAAAGGTTTCGGATTTATCGTTCCTGACGACGGTGGGAAAGATGTATTCGTGCATATTTCTGCTGTTGAACGTTCCGGTATGCGGACACTGAACGAAGGTCAACGCGTTTCGTACGAACTGCAAACTGAAAAAGGTAAAACGGCTGCTGTTAATCTTCAAACAGCTGCTTAGTGACCTTAGACTTATTACAGGTTATTATAAAACCCTCTCCCCACAACGGAGGGGGTTTTTTCTTGTTCTCCAACACAGGTTTTTTTCATGGCCCGCAAAGATTTTTCCTTTCTTGATGTTCCCAAAGTTTTGATCCCCGCGAAGGCTCTTGATAAAAAGTCTCCCCCCGCCCTGCCTGTTTTTATGATCCGTGAGAAAAAATCCAAAGCGTGGCTTGGTAAGCGGACTCCTCAAGAACAAGCCAATCTAGCCAGCCAAGGCTGGACCGGAAAATCCGGAAATTTTGCTGCGCTGTATGATGCCGATGGGCATATTGCCGCTCTAGCCTTTGCTATCTCTGATAAACTCGGCCTCTATGACACATCTTCTTTGGTTGATAATATTCGCAAGGTTCTCGGTGAAACGATTCTGGCGCGGCCATTCACTTTACAAGCCAGCGACCTCAAGGATGAGGAGATTGATAACGCTGTGTGTGGATGGGTTCTCGCCTGTTACCAATTTGATGCGTATAAAAAACCATCTGTCAAAAACCCGCAACTGATCTGGCCGAAAGATGCCAACCAATCGCGCATTGAAACAGTTCTGCAATCCATTTGTTTGATCCGTAATCTTATCAATCTTCCCGCCAACGATCTGGGACCGGATGAATTGGTTCAGGCAGCAGAGGAAATTGGGAAAGCCTTTGGCGCGGATACAGAAATCACCACAGACAAAGATTTGCTGACCTATAATTTTCCACTTATTTACGCAGTTGGCATGGGCAGTGACCGCCCCCCTGCCCTGATTGATATGACATGGGGAAACGCCAAGCACCCTAAAATAACCCTCGTTGGCAAAGGGGTTGTTTTTGATACGGGCGGCTATAACCTCAAGCCCAGCGCAAGTATGCTCTTGATGAAAAAAGACATGGGGGGCGCAGCAATGGCTTTGGGCCTTGCGTGGCAAATCATGGCGCGAAAACTTCCCGTCCGCCTGCGGGTTATTATTGCGACCGTTGAAAACTCTGTCTCAGGACACGCCTTCCGTCCGATGGATATTCTAACTTCCCGCAAAGGATTGAGCGTCGAAATTGGCGATACCGACGCCGAAGGCCGCCTGATTTTGGCAGATTGCCTAACCCTCGCCGCCGAAGAAAAACCTGACTTGCTGGTAGATTTTGCAACGCTGACCGGAGCCGCTCATTACGCGGTTGGCTATCATATCGCTTCTGTTTTTTCGAACACAGACTCTCTCGCCGAAGACCTCAAGAAAATTTCCATGCAAATTGATGATCCAGTCTGGCCTATGCCTCTTTGGGACAGTTACAAAAAGGATATTCTCTCTCCCAATGCAGACCTGAGTAGCACAGCGCAAGGCAACCTCGCCGGATCAATCACCGCGGCTCTTTTCCTACAAAATTTTGTGCCAAACGATGTTCCGTGGATTCATTTCGATCACTGCGCGTGGGAATATGCAGGCCGCCCGGGCCGTCCTCGCGG
>JAGOQV010000099.1 GCA_018063145.1 Alphaproteobacteria bacterium | reverse complement strand
CAGAGGAGATACTCTGGGGAGCCTTGTTATCCAACAAAATATGGTCTAAGAAAGCGACTCCGCTTGCCAACGCTGCGGCAAAGGCAACGGTCTTTCCCCATTTATATGAGGTAGGTGTTGTGGCGTAAGCGTGAGTTTCTTCTGTCTGTGTTTCCCCGAATTTGGCATCTTTTCCGGCAACAAAGCCAGTAAGTATGCTAGAAGCCGCCGAGAGAAGTCCGGCTCCGGCTGTGGCTCCTACAGAAAAAATGGTCGCCATAAAAGGCAAAACAACGACAGGAGCCCCCCTAAGGCTAGGGTTAACAAACTCTGCATAGGCTATAAGAGCTGTGGTAGCAACGCCAAAAACTGCTGTAAGCTGGGCGCATCGTTTCGTTCCCTTGAGAACCCCATCGTTAAAGGCGATGGTCAGGCTTTTCAGTCTTTCCACTGTTTGATGTGCTTGCTCAATTAGATTGTAGGTCATAGCAGCCTTTCGTCTGGGCTTTTTTATAAGGGACTCTTAATTTATTGCCATAATCGTATATCAGGTCTGTAGCACGAGTGCTACAAAAATATGCAAGGCGGTTTTTCGAGAGAGAAAAAGGCTTGTAGTTGGTTTTAGAATAGATTCAGATGACTCTGTATAGGTAAAGGAGAGCCACGCATGGAAGAAAAGAGCCCTCAAAAAGAGGATGAACGCAAGAGGCGGGAACAGCTTTTAGTTATTTTGCGGTTTGTTAAGATATCCGGAGCGGTTTTTATCATTCTGGGAGGGGCGGTCTATGCCGACTTGTTCGGAATCTCAACGTCCATTGGTTTGACCGAAACAAATATTCATCACATTCTGGGGCCGGTGTTGTTTCTGGTTGGCGTTGCTGACTTTATCGCTGTTCCTCGCGTGTTCGAGAAAATATTTGCGGAAAAGAAATAAGGAATTTGTGACATGAGGGCTGTCGCCGAAAAACTGGTCTTGCTGCGCGAGCAGTTGCGTTTGAACGGTGTAAATGGGTTCATCGTTCCTCATGCCGATGAATTTCAGAGTGAATATCTCCCCCCCTCGGCAGAGCGGCTTGCTTATATCACCGGTTTCACCGGATCGGCTGGTGCGGGGATTGTGATGGAAAGCAAGGCGGTGGCTATGACCGATGGTCGTTATACCATTCAAATCCGCCGGCAGGTGGAGTCTGCGTATTTTGAAATTGCGGATAGTACCCAAGTTTCTTTGGCGGATTGGTTATTTCTCAATGCCACGCGGGGGCAGGTGATTGGTTATGATCCACGGTTGCATACCGCCAAACAGATTGAGGAACTCTCTGGGAAACTTTCTCTTAAAGGGATTCTTCTTAAAGCTCTTCCCCGCAATCCGATTGATGTGATCTGGACTGATCGGCCTGCTCCCCCTATGGCTGAGGCAGAGATTTTTCCAGATACCATCGCGGGACTGACCTCACTTGAAAAGCGCGAGCGTGTGTCGGAAGCTGTTCTTGGGAGCGGGGCGCGGGCTGTTGTCCTCACCTTGCCGGATTCGATTGCGTGGCTGCTCAATGTGCGGGGGCACGATGTGGAACACAATCCCTTGGTTCTTTCCAACGCAATTTTACACGCGGAAACGGCTGCTGTTGATTGGTTTGTGGATGAGCAGAAAGTCCCCGATTTATTGCGGGAGCATTTGGGAGAACGCGTTTCTATTTTCCTTCCCCAACAGCTTGAGCAGGAGCTTGGCAAACTAAAGGGGCCTGTTCTGGTTGATTTTTCCCGTTCGTCCTTGTGGCATATTGATACGCTCAAGGCCGCTGGGGTTGATGTTTTGAACGGAAAAGATCCATGTATTCTTTTCAAAGCGTGCAAATCTGGCGCGGAGCAGAACGCTATGCGCTCAGTCCATATCCGCGATGGCGTGGCGATGGTGAGGTTCTTGTCTTGGCTTGATGCTCAAGATTTTAGCCAAGCTGCGCATAGCGAACTTTCTTTGGCTGAGAAATTGGAAGGCTTTCGCAAAGCCGATCCGTATTACCGTGACAGCAGTTTTGATACGATTTGTGGTTGGGCGCAGCATGGAGCAATTATCCATTATCGTGCCACGCCAGAGACTTCCCAAACTATCGGGACCAATAATCTCCTTTTGCTCGATAGCGGGGGGCAATATGCGGATGGAACAACCGATGTGACTCGTACGGTTGTCATTGGTGTTGTTGGTGATGAAGTGAAGGACCGCTTCACGCGGGTTTTGAAGGGGCATATCAATTTGGCGCGGGCTCGCTTTCCGCAAGGAACCGTGGGGGCTCAACTGGATACCTTTGCGCGTGAAGCTTTGTGGGAAGTTGGACTCGATTACGCACACGGAACAGGTCATGGTGTTGGATGTTATTTATCGGTGCATGAAGAGGCGGCCAGCATCTCGCCAAGAGGGGCTGATCCCGTTCGCGTTGGCATGATTCTTTCGAACGAGCCCGGGTATTACGAGGAAGGCGCATACGGAATTCGCCATGAAAACCTTCTTCTGTGTCATGAAAGCGGAGCCTTGTCTTCGGATGGGCGGAATTTGCTCCATTTCGAAACCTTGACCTTGGTTCCGTTTGATAGGCGAGGGATTACGGTTTCTTTGCTTCGGTTAGAGGAAAGAGAATGGCTGAACGCCTACCACGCACGGGTCAGAGAAACATTGATTCCTTATCTGGACGAGGCAGAGCAGGCGTGGCTCATCGCCGCAACCCGCCCTGTGTAAGAAAGCCTTACTCGCTTTTTCCGGCCATGAAGCGGGGGAGCCAGCTTTCATTCTTTTCAACCAGCTCGGCAACTTTAGCAGAGCTAACACCTTGAAGAGTGAAGGTCTCCCCTCCCGTTACCCCAAGCCGTTTGACACAGATACCGCCGATTTCAGCCGCCGTAATAATCAGGTCGGGTTGAGTTGTGGTGACGATATAACGTGCCTGATCTTCGCCGAACCAGAACCCAGAAGAATTGTCTGAGGATTCTATTTGGGCTCCTATTCCAGCAGCCATCGCCATTTCAGCCAGAGCAACTAGAACGCCGCCGTCACTGACATCATGACAAGCTGTAATCGTCCCATCTTCAATCATGGTGCGTACCAGATCACCATTGGTGCGTTCAGCACGAAGATCAACAGGAGGAGCAGAGCCTTCTTCTTTGCTGTAGATTTCACGCAAGAATAGAGATTGTCCAAGATGTCCTTTGGTTTCGCCAATAAGTAGGATGGATTCTCCCTCTGCCACAAAGCCGAGGCCCGCTGTTTTCGCGTAGTCATTTGCAAGGCCAACACCGCCAATAGTGGGAGTTGGCAAAATCCCCGTACCACTGGTTTCGTTATAAAGAGACACATTGCCCGAAACGATAGGATAATCAAGGGCGCGACAGGCTTCACCCATTCCCTCCAAGCAGCCAATGAATTGCCCCATGATTTCGGGTTTTTCAGGGTTGCCAAAGTTGAGATTGTTGGTGATGGCAAGGGGTTTTGCCCCAACAGCCGTAAGGTTTCGCCAGCTTTCGGCCACGGCTTGTTTTCCGCCTTCGTAAGGATCGGCATAACAGTAACGAGGTGTCACATCAGAGGAGATGGCGAGAGCTTTTCTCTTGCCTTCGATTTTGACGAGGGCCGCATCTCCGGCACGCCGAGATTGCGTAGCGGAAATACCCGGGCTGAAAATAGTTTCTCCCATGACCAGAGAATCGTACTGCTCCCAGATCCAGCGTTTCGAGGCAAGGTCGGGACAGGCAAGAAGTTTTTTCAAGTCGCCCAATATATCTTTCGAAGGAAAGGCCGAATTGTCAATGGCCGCCGGTTTAACCGGAGGAACGGAAGGGCGATCATACATAGGGGATTGGTCCACCAAGGGAGGGACCGGAATATCGCACCAACAGGTACCGTACATATTCAATTTCAAATGTTGGTCATCGGTTGTCGTGCCGATAACGGCAAAGTCGAGATCCCATTTTTCAAAAATTTTACGCGCGGCTGCTTCGTGTTCCGGTTTCAAAATCATGAGCATTCGCTCTTGGGATTCCGAGAGCATGATTTCATAGGGAGTCATGTTCTGTTCACGTTGTGGGACTTCATCCAAGTTCAGTACAACGCCGATATTGCCTTTGGAGGCAATTTCAACAGCCGAGGAAGTCAGCCCCGCCGCGCCCATATCCTGAATGGAAATAATAGCGTCTGATTGCATCAGCTCAAGGCAGGCTTCAATCAATAGTTTTTCAGTGAACGGATCACCCACTTGAACAGTCGGGCGGTTGTCTTTGCTTCCATCGGTAAATTCAGCCGAAGCCATCGTGGCTCCGTGAATTCCATCGCGCCCAGTTTTAGAGCCAACATAAACGATGGGTTGCCCCACGCCTGCGCCGCTGGCATAGTAAATTTTATCCTGATCGGCAAGGCCAACCGTCATGGCGTTGACCAGAATATTTCCGTTATATGATTTGTGAAAATTCGTTTCTCCGCCAACGGTGGGAACACCAATACAGTTCCCGTATCCACCAATGCCCGCCACGACCCCTGCAACCAAGGTGCGGGTTTTCGGGTGGGATGGTTCACCAAAACGCAAGGCGTTCAAATTGGCAATCGGACGTGCCCCCATGGTAAAGACGTCACGCATAATGCCGCCAACACCGGTCGCCGCGCCTTGATAGGGTTCGATATAAGAGGGGTGGTTGTGCGATTCCATTTTGAACACGGCCGCTTGGCCATCGCCAATATCAATCACGCCGGCATTTTCACCCGGGCCTTGAATAACCCACGG
>JAGOQV010000034.1:16349-18566 GCA_018063145.1 Alphaproteobacteria bacterium | reverse complement strand
CCGTCCTCTACCGTGCGCCAGATATAGAACCCATCGGGCTCTTTTTGGCCCAGAAATTAGCGCAGAGCCCATAACGCCATAGATCCAAATTCTGCTATATTATTTGCAAAAATAAGCAAGATAACAACAGAGGATATATAGCCAAACGCGTGCCCTCTACATCCTCTTTTGCAGGATTGAACCCCTTTAACCAAAGTCCAAATCGTAAGTGCCACCGCAGTGATCGTTGTTGGGGACGGCCCAAAAATCCAACATAAGAACCACGGTATGTCTGTAAAAAATTTATAAAAATAGACGAAGGCGGGATCTAGTCCGGATGATCCTAAAAATCCGTGCAGAAAAAAAAGGATCGCTGAAATATAAATCATCCAGAGGTTCCAGAAAGAAAAGTTTTTCTCTTTTCCAACTAAAACACGGTCAATTTTTCCAGATGAATTTTTTTGAATCAAGGATTCCATTCTTAAAAACAATCTCTCCTTCAACCGTCTGCTCTTTCCGCCATTCAACCTCAAAAGGCTTAGCATAGCCTGTTTGCGCCAAGACACAACTTTAACATGCATAACGATGCGCTCTTTATTCTTCTGGATATTAAAGGATCCTGTTGACCTTACTTTGGCATCTTTATTAGCCACCCCCAAATCAAATTGACCCGAAGATGGAGAGAACGCCACCTACTTTTGAAACAGACCTAATAAGAGGCTCGACACTTTGCAAAGAAAATTTCCCGCCAGAAAGGGACATAATACCCAAGACAGAAAAAGAAGAACACCTCCCCCAAGATTCTTATCATAAAACAAAAGTGCCCCTAGGAGGAGAAAAAGCCCCAGAACGGTGAAAATAAGAAGTGAGTTTTTCCTATGTTCAATTATATGCTGCATCAATAAGAACGGAGAGGAAACGATGGCGTATGCTGAGTACGAGTAGAAAATTAATCCTTCATAGCTTTCTGCGTAACTCATAGGATTCAAATCAAGCTCAGCCTGAATGATGGTGTAGCCAGCTACTAGTCCTAAAATAATTCCTATACTACCCACCATATGTGTGATCAGTTTTTTTGCCATGGTTTTTCCCTCATCGCGCGCTCCACACGCGCACCGTAATCACTAATTATTTTCGCATCCAGATCGTTGTAAAGGGTTGCCACTTCAGATATCGATGCATGAGGTATCTGTGAATGTATGCGCTTAATCAAATCAATCCCAGCACGAATATTTAGACGAGAATCTTCGAGTTGGTCTTTTGTGTAGCCAAGGTCTTTCCAGTACTCTGCACGCACATTCATAGGCCTTATAGAACCATGTCTACTTCTTAAATTTAGCCCTAAAGACCTAGATACCGTATCATAGCCTATCGCGGCACGATCATAATACCCCTGTGTCGTTTCAACGTAAATGATCGCCTTAATAAAATCTGGATTGAGTCCTGCTTCTTTGGCTTCTTCTTCGATAACGGTCTGATTTTCATTGACTTCGCTCATCGCATCCAAAGCGTACCAAGGTTTATCGCTGACGGGCTGAAGATCTGGCTTCAATGTAAAATCGGCTTCTCCTTTTCCAAGGATAGCATCCTTTCGAGCTTCTGCAGAATCGGAAAGCGGCTCCGCCCAACAGCGACAATTGTAATCCTCTCCCGGGTCTGGGGATTCGCTCCATGCACGCATTTTTCGATTATACTGCGCGTGTGCCGCACGAACTTTGCCGTCCTCTACCGTGCGCCAGATATAGAACCCATCGGGCTCTTTTTGGCCCAGTTGATTGAGGCGTTTGATCGTTTCATCATCCGGTTTGGCCGTCCCTGTCGCAGGAAGATTATGATCTTTTTGAAATTTTTTCAGTGTTTCAAATACTTCCTTATCGGCAATGCCTGTGATTCCAACTTTTTCGTAAGGGAAATAATAGCCGAGACGGTTCAAAGCCTTTTTCACCTGAACCACGTCATATTCTTCCACAAGGCTGTTACTGGCAAAAGGCTTGGACAACTCTATTTTCACGAGAAGCTCCCTGCGCTGCGTTGTTAAAAAGAAAAGGCCACGGATGCGGGACGCACCAGTGGCCTTTAATAAGGACTATATTCCTATTATATTACCAAAATGTCAAGAGAAATTTTCTAAAATTACGCACCATTCCCCCCTCACTCTGCTTTGCGCCATAGTGTCGCACTTGGTTTTTTAGCCAGAAAAAGTTTGCAAAATCTCTGATCGGAGAGCATAACCCGTTT
>JAGOQV010000034.1:13875-16249 GCA_018063145.1 Alphaproteobacteria bacterium | reverse complement strand
TTAACCGTCAATTCCGAAACAAAACAGGCCGAATGGCGGGGACCGAATGATGGCGGGAAATACGGCCTCTTGTTCGTACGGGATGAACATTCCCCTTCATAGAACATCAAAAAAATCAGGTTATAACTGATCCCAGAATTACTTATCCGTCATCCAGCCTCCTCCCCCCCAATCGTCACCCCCGCTTTATAGGCGGGGGTCTGGAGTCTTGTGCAGCTTCGCTGCACGCATAGTACCAGATCCCCGATCTGCGGTCAGCAAAGCTTCCCTTGTCGGGGATGACCATTGTCTAAATAATTTTGGGTTTCTAGAAAGAAATTTCAGGGAATTGAAAAATCGCTGAAAGGCTTAGTTCTCTTGGAGCGGGCGACGAGTATCGAACTCGCGACCCTCAGCTTGGGAAGCTGATGCTCTACCACTGAGCTACACCCGCACGCCACCACTAAGAAGCATGACCTGATACTCCAATTTTATCCTTGCTGCTAGTGTTTTTTATACTGTTTTGAGCCTCTGGGCAAAAATCCTTCAAATCACGGTGCGTAGATAAAAAAAGCCGCTTTACAATATGGGTCAAAACTCTGTAAGACTCTCGCACTACATTCAAATTTTGATGCTTTGCTTAAGGAGCAGTTTATGAAAAATTTACGCGGTATTTCCCTTCTGGCCGTTATCGTGGCCTTGTCAGGGTGTAATGGTTATAAAAGCCACTCAGAAGTTGAGGCCCTTAATCAGGCCAACGCGGTCGGTAGTCCTTTTACTCAGGCTTTGTCGGCCGAGTATCGCGACTTTGCCAACCGTGAGCAAAACATAGAGTTTGATTACCCTGACGCGCTGCATTTTGCCCGTAAAGGTTTGGCCGCTGCAGCTGGTGAAGTCGTCCTGCCTGAGCCCGTATCTGACTGGAATCTCAAGCCAGAACACATTGAAGAACTCTCTGCCGCTCGCGCTAGCTTGGTTGCCGCTTTGGACCGTGGGGCTCGCGAAACAAATGCGAAAGCTGCTGCCACGGCCCAGTCCCGTTTTGATTGTTGGATCGAGCAACAAGAAGAAAATTGGCAGACATCTGATATTCTTTCCTGCAAAAGCCAATTCGCAGACGCTATGAATGCGTTGGGTGGAATGATTGCTCCTCCGGCTGATGACGCAATGCCTCCGGTTACGGCTGGCGCAGCTCCACTCACCCCAATGGCTCCAGAAGATGCAAAATATCTTGTCTTCTTTGACTTTGACTCCGCAAAAGTTGACGCTGGCGGAAACAGTGTCCTTGATTCTGTTGCGGCGGAAATCGCCAAACAGCGCGTTACGGGTGTAAATGTTGTTGGTCATGCTGATGCATCAGGTCCAAAATCTTACAACAAACGCCTCTCGGCCAAACGCGCCAATGCGGTTCGTGATGCCTTGGCGGCTCACGGCATTGATGCCGGCCTCCTAGCCATTGACAGCAAAGGGGAAGATGCCCTCATGGTTCCAACACCAGATGGTGTTCGTGAGCCTGCTAACCGCCGTGTTGAAATCACTTTCAGCAAATAGGCCTTTGGCTCATTATAAAGAATCAAAAAAGCCAGCTTAATTGCTGGCTTTTTTAATAGACCTCTCATATCTCAACTTTCTTCCAGCAATGCCCGCCGCAAATGTGCCTGCCGTTGTTCGTGATAGGTCAGAACGTCCACAAATTGTCTGTTAAGAGGCGAAAGCTCCGCTCTCTGCTGCTGCTCGGGTGTAGGGGGCCCGACCACAGCAGCAGTTTCAGCCATATTGTCCCGCTGGCTTAAGAAGTCTAGAGCCTGTCTGAGATTCGTGTAACGCTGCGAGAAAACTGGCTCTAGGCTATCCGGCAAGAGAGGGGGAGCGTCTTCTCCCATTATTTCCCCATCGAAAAAGAGAAGAGGGTCACTTTCTTCTCCTTCTGTTTCTGTACTGCGGCGAAGCTCAAAGGTGGTCCCTTCCCTCAGAATCTGCGCGAAAGCTCCTTCCCCGTAAAAAGCCGATAGCTGGCCTTCTTCCCCTCCGACCAAGGATGCCCGAATTAAACTTTCCTGCCACTCAGGAAGACTATCCGCTTCACTCACAGGGGAGGCCGAATCCCCGCTTGGCGGAACTCCTTCAGGGGGAGGCACAAAACTGTCCGCCTCATCGCCAATTTGAATAACAACCGCCCGATCATAGAACCCGCCGTGCCCATCATCCGTCCGAATAACCAAGGGGATTGTTTGATTTCGTTCGTAGTCTATATCTCCAGCCACCCGCAATTCGTTGCCGACAATTATAAATTTCCCTCCCGGGTTGCTAATCAGAGAATAGGTGTGGACATCAGCCACATCTTCGTCAGTTGTGGAAAGCAAAGCCACCAGACTTCCTACATCTGAATTTTCCA
>JAGOQV010000034.1:0-13775 GCA_018063145.1 Alphaproteobacteria bacterium | reverse complement strand
TCGTTGACATCGGTAATATTGACAGTCACCGTCACTGTATCAAAAAGTCCGGCAACATCCTGAACGCGCAGATTAAGAGTATAGCTGGTTGCAAGTTCATAGTTGGCTGCCGCCGGATTGGTAAGAGTAATCTCTCCGGTTGAGCCGTTAACTGCAAAATGCGCCGCCCCTGTCCCACCTGTGATGCTATAGGTCAGAACATCTCCTGCATCTGGATCACCCGCATGAGCAAACCCGACCGAGCTTCCTCCGGCAGAATTTTCTGCCAAGGAGTATGGACCATTTTGCAATCCGGCTATGACACTGGCTCCTGTCCATTCAACGATGTAAGGCAGAGAACTCGCTACGTTAATGTCATTCCACGTCCCGCCAGTTAAGAGTTGAATACCATCTTCAACACCGCCACTGTTATTTGGCTCGCCGCCGCCCCAGTTGGTATAAAACCCACCTTGAGCACTCCCTGCCGCCGCGCCCAACCAATACATTTGTCCTGCCTCAGGTCCACCCGACCATCGCCACTCGCCTTCAACCGCGAGATCAGAACCACCCAACCATACAGATGTGGTGATAAGACTCACCAGATATGCATTTTCCGCAGCCGATGTACTCGTCGCTACATATCCTGCAACTCCATTGAGCATCATGCCCGCTGCATTTGCCGTCGCCGTTGCCAAATTGGCCGTTGTGGTCACAAGCTGATAAAAATTCCCAGTTGCCGCGCTATAGCGAACGGCTGGGTTGGTTGCCAAAACCGATTGGGCCGGAGTAAAGACTGGGGATTCGTTAACGTTCGTAATGTTGATCGTAACACTGGTCGAACTAAACAAGCTTCCGAAGCCGTTATCGGTTGCCCGAATTGTTAAAGTATAGGAATTATCCCATTCATAATTCAAATTGGTTACGCTGGAGAGACGAATTTGCCCATTGGCAGAATTGATCGAAAATAGGTTATCCGTGTTGCCTGCCGTAATGCTGTAGGTAATCGTGTTCAAGTCGACATCCGTTGCCACAGCTGTGCCGAAGACAGTGTTCAAAGCTGTGTTTTCAGCAATGGATAGAGGGCCAAGCGGGTTGATAACCGGTGCTGTGTTTTCTACAGAATCAATAACATTGACCGTTACCGTTTCTGTGTCGGTTAATCCTCCGCTATCCGTTACCAAAACCGTAAGGGTATAGGAGGTTGTTGTCTCATAATCCAATGCCGCCGCATTTGAAACGGTTAGAATTCCTGTTGTGGGATGAATGGCAAAAATAGCCGCGCCCGTTCCTCCGGTGATGGTATAGGTCAGGGTATCTGCTGTATCTGGATCTGTGGCCGATACCTTCCCGAAAGCATCTCCGTTAGAAGATCGCTCCGAAACAATGAACGGCCCGGGTGTTCCTGATCCACCAATTTCATTCACGATGATGTTATCAACGCCCCATGCTTCATCGTTTGTTGCTTGGTCTAGTGTTGAGCTAAACCCAAGCTTAACCGACGCTGCTGTTGTCGCAACCGTCAAGTTGAAATGTGTGCGTTGATCGTTCCATGCCCCATAGGCAAAGTTTCCGTTGAACGGGGTTGTTTCCTGCACCGTCCATGATACAGCACCACTTGCTCCATCGACTGGCGCATTAAAAGTTGCTTGGCTGATCGAGGCGTTGTAAACAACTGCATCATCAACAAAGATTTTGAAATTTTCTCCATCCCAACTATCTATCTCATAGAAATCAAACGAGATTGTTACATAGTTTTGTGTGCCAGAGAGTGCATAGGTCTTAAAGACGTTCTGGGTTCCTCCATCAAGAGAATGTCGCCCAAGGAAAGTTGTATAAATAGCCCCGCCATTTTCAGTTGTGTTGTCGCTCCATCCGGCTGCTCCGGCTTGAAAATCTTCAGAAGAAACGAGAGTAGCTCCGTTGATAACAGGAGTTTCGTTGACAGGTGTAATCGTTAAATTAAAGGTCGTGGCCGCCGTGACGGCCAGCCCATCGGAAACCGTGAAGGAGAAGGAATCTGCAAAATTTTCTGTCCCGTTATGCGTATAGGTAATATAACCGTTATCCAGATCACTTTGCCTGAAACTGTCTCCCAATCCTAGGGCTAGGCCTGTACTGGTATTGGTCAACGTCCCGTAATCGACAGCATCTGTGAGTGTATAGCGCAAAATTGTGTCGGTATTATCTACATCCGTAGCGGCCAGATTGGTGTTCTGAATTGTTGCCGTTGCCCCTTCATTCAACGTTTTTCCTGTGTTGGTTGTAACGCTTGAAGCTGTGTTGGTAATGGCAAATCCCCATTTATTGGCCAGATAGTTCTCAACATCCTGCATTTCATCAGAAGTCAGTGTTCGATTATACAGCAGAACTTCGGCCATACTCCCGCCGAAAAATTGACCCGTTGGGACAGGAGGGCCGCCGCGGGCTCCTATACTAAAGTTTCCACCTGATTGGGTGATATTTCCCGTTTGTGCGCCAGCTGGTGCAATACTTTCAGTTAGGGTTCCATCTTTGAAAAAATTCCATAGCGTGTTGGCGTGTTGGAACTCAACCATATGCCATGCAGTATCAATCGCCGTTGTTCCTCCCCACTGCCACACACCTGGAGATCCTGTTTCAACAGCTCCTTGTATTTTTGATCCTTGCGTGGCCAATTCATAGCTGTTCTCCTTGTTTAAAATCATGGGAGCTCCAGCTACGTTCGAGGCTCGCGTAACCGCAAGAATAGTTAAACCATTCCCAGTCAGATCCAAACTTGCACTCGTATCCAGCCTGAAGAGAGCATCATTGATCCCATCAAACCCCAAAACCGGATTTCCATTCAGGGTGGTTACATTATAAGTTGGGCGATTGGCCGCCGTCCCTTGCGTCACATGGTTGTTAAGTCCGCTTTTGTCCTGCCACGTGCCAACAGTCCCCCCGAAGCCATTTCCAGCACCTCCTGTTCCTGTTGCTGCGTTATCTCCATCAGCATCCAAGACGGTTGTTCCATCTTTGGAATCAAGCCAGAGAACCTGCCCAGAGATCGTTGGAAGCGAGGCATCCAACATCAGTCTCTTTTCAAGCGGCCATACGCACAGTCTCTTCTTTTTTTCAAAAAAGCCCATCATTCCATTCTACCAGTAACCTCTTAATATTGCTTAACTTTTTGGGGTCAACTTAACCCACTTTCTCGCAACATCCCACCAACTAACATATTGAAAAACCTAACAAATGGGCTGAAGTAGTCTGCATGGACGCGAACCTGCCCACGCAAAGCCATTTTTTCACTCTCGGGAAGAGGCCCCTCTGGAGAGAACTCAACACGGTACAAGCTCTGCACTGGAATTGGTCCACCACCTTCTGCTTTGCCACACTCGCTCTGCACCGCCCCACCATAACATGAGGAAAGTTCTGGCCAAACCAACCTATCCACATTGGTCGGAGAAATCGCTGTCACGGTCAGCGGAAAATTTGAGAAGGGTCTAGCATCAGGAGTAAAAACTGCTTTGTCCCCTTTCTCAACGCGCCCCACTTCCGATTCAGGCAGATAGGCTGTGATCGTGAAATTCCTCTCATCAACCAATCGGAAAATAAGTTCACCAATTTGTAATCCTCTTCCTATATGAAGAGCCTCTCCCATATCCCGAATGCGTCCATTAAACGGCGCAAGAACAACCAAGCGATCTTTTTGCTCCGCAATCATGGAAAGTTTCTTTTGAGCTTCTTCTATTTTTTCATCAATACTTGAAAAACGCTCCGACATCAAAGACGAATCTGTTTGCACGCGCCGTTTTAGGGTTTCCAGTTTGCTCAGCTCTTGTTCTGCCAACACATAACTATGCTCAAGGGCAGGAGATTGCAGAACGGCCAGAACACCATCTTTTTCGACCATGTCACCTTCTCGAACAAAAATCTCCATCACTATGGACGAATCTGGGGCGTAAACATCTGTGTACTGCGCAGCGTGGGCAACCGCAGGAAGGTTAATCTGGTTATGAATTGGCAAAACAAACAAAAGAGAGAGCAAGAAAAAGGCAAACGTCATTATTTTTGCTCGCGGTATTTTGAAAATTTCTTGGCGGCGCGTGTTCCATATTTTTAACTCGGATAAAATCGGCAAAGCAATAAAAACCCACAGCTCAATGAGCATAAGAATAAGGCCAAGAGGTTTGAAGAAAATGTGATAAACCGCAAAAGCAATCCCCGAGAAGAGAAAAAAACGATAGATCAAAAGTGCTGAACCGAAGAGAGTTAGAAAATTTTTTGTTTGGGTATCGACCTCTTCCGGCGGCTCATCTTTGATACCTAAAAGAACACGCCTCATTTGCCAACGCGCAAAATTGCAGGAACGGCTTTGCAGGTTCTCAATCCCCATGAGATCGGAGAGCATATAATATCCGTCAAAGCGCATGAGTGGATTCAAGTTTACCAACAAAGAACTGACCAAGGAAACCGCAACCACCGTAAAACAAAGGCTCTGCATGACAGAACCTGTGGGAAGGAAATTCCACAACAAAAGAGCAAGAGTTGCTAGAAAAAATTCGGCCCTGACTCCCGCAAAGCCAATTTCAAATGCAGCCTTACGCGAAGATAACTGCCAACTTCCGGTTGTTTCTGTGTAGAGCACTGGATAAAAAACCATAAAAGCCAAACCCATATGCGGAACAGGAACCCCATGTTTAACCGCTGTGAAGGCGTGTCCCATCTCGTGAACAATTTTTACAAAGCAAAGAGTGAGAGCAATTTGAACAGCCCCTTCTAACGAAAACATACCTGTGAAGGTATGAAAAAACTCATCGGCCCTTTGGGAAGTCATCACAAGAGACACTAGAAAAATTCCGGCCATAAGGTAATTCGCCTGCGGCGAAAGCAAAGGCTTTATTATCGGCAAGGTGCGAGTTAAAAAGCTCTGAGGCGAGCACAAGGGAATGGTAAAGTAGAGGTAGCCTTGCAAAAGCTTCTGCCACAGTTTTTGTTCTTTATGACCAGAAGGAAATATTTTTTGGTCAGAAAGAACAGTCAAACCACTCGCATTAAGAAACTCGACCAGCTCTTTGATTTCTGACAGATCAACACGCAAAGTTGTTTCTTTTTCAACCGCTTGCTTCAGACTCTGCGCTGTTTTGTGGAAGGAAAACCGAGAAACGCATTCAAAACCAAACCAGTTCAAACGAAAATAGGTATTAGAAGAAGGGTTGTGGAGGGTCCAAACTGGCTCCCCACTTCTTTGGTCATCGGGAGCTTTATAGAGCTTGAGAAAAGGAGACAGCGAAGGCAATTTGAAATCTTGCTGTGGATTCATTTTAGATTCCTGTCAGATGCCTGAATGCAATCAATGGCCTACGGAGCAATGCATAAGAGAGAATGGTCCATTCCCCTTTAATTTTAGCTGTTCCTTGCCAGCCAATGCGCAAGCCATCCCGATCTTTAATTTCTGCTCGGAATTTGTAAGTCAAAAGTCCGTCAGGATCTGGACTCGCTTGGTATCCGCTGCTTGTCAAAACGGCTTCTCTTCCCGAAAACGGGGAAACGTTGAGGTAAAAACGAACCTGTGCCGATTTTTCAACAGAGGTCAGTGACTCAACTGGAACACGGATCAACAATTCGGACTCGAGAGGATCGGCAACCATCATCAAAACTTCCCCCATACGCACAGGTTTTCCTTCAAGCTTTCTGGCATCTGAAAAGACAGCAGTCCCCGCTTTGGGGGCTTTGATTTTGCTCTCATCCTGCCTTTGCTTGGCATAGGCGTATTCAATCTTTTTCTCTTCAATTTCAGATTCCAAAAGATTGAGGTCATTTTTCTTGTCCGGATTACTCAAGGCCTCTCGCCGCAGCCGCGACAAAGAAGATTCAGCAACGGCCAAAGCCTGCTCAGCCATTGTTGCCTGCGCCGATAGAGTACTATTTTCCATGAGCGCCAGAACTTGACCTTTTTCAACAACACTCCCGGGATCAACGAGAATTTTCTCAACCATTCCCTCATAGGGAACTGTTACATAGTTGGCATTTTTCGCCACAATCTCGGCGGGGGCCGTGATGGTCTGATGCACTGGGAAAAAAGCAGCGAGCAAAACTCCGACTAAAATAATCTTTTTGTAGCGTCCAACTTTGAAAAAAGAAGATCTCGTCCGCAGAATACGCAAAGCAAGGCTTTGCGCGTAGGTGACTGACAACTCATCAAGAATTTGAAGTTCCGCTTCTGAAAACGCATGGTCGTTCTCCAACCAAAGCCCCCCCAGAAGTCCATCCTCTGGCGTATGCAGAAAAACGACAGCAATCGACTTTTGGTTATGAACGAAAGTTTTTATTCCCTCGTTTCTATCAGAAAAGAGTGGAACAAGGGCGGATTTTAATTCTTGCGCAAACAGACTTTTTTCATCAAGCACCGCGTTTCCAGAAATTTTTTCTAAAGAAACGGTGTTTTCATTTTTTCGCCAAAAAATCGCCTGTTTGTAGGAAATAAGCCGGAGCGTTTCGTTGACCATGATATGAGACAACGCTTGTTGCGTTTTGGCTTCCAGAGCCTGTCGCTGAAGAGCCAGAAGGGTAAATAACTTTTCCATGACAATTTTTACGGGTTATGCGCGGATTGTAGATAGCCTCTAACTCCGGCGTTTTGGATTTCCCCAACATCCAGAACCGCCTTCCCACTCATCCCGGGAAGAAGAGGATCACTATAAGCATCAAGTGTTGCCACCATCTGAATAGACTGGCTGACGGGATCAATTTCACCGTAGAGTCGGCTTACACGAGCTGAATATTTGCGCTCGGTTTCGTTGATAGAAATAGTCAACGGCGCACCAGTGTTAACCCAGCGGAGCCATTTCGAAGGCAAAAGAAATTGGGCTTGCAGGGGTTCGTTCGAAGCAACTTCCATTAAGACACGATCAGTACGCGTATATTCGCCTGAGTTTGCAAGCCGCTTGGTAACCCGTCCATCAAACTGGGCACGAATGGTGCAGGATTCCAAACGAGATTGGTAAAGCGTAACCTTTGCCGCCGCCTGCTTGTCTTCCGTTTCCACGCTCAAACGATCAACGTCTGAAATAATATCCAGTTTGAATAGCCGATTAACCCCCTCTTTCTTTTTTCCCGTCAGTTTTTTCTCAATTCCGGCGATTTCTCGTTCTGCTTCAAGATCAGCACAATCATACTGCACAAGAACATCGCCAGCCTTAAACGAATCTCCGCTTTCGAAGGGTATCTCGGCAATCTTGCCGTCTTGGCTGCTGGAAATGACAGTTGCACGACGCGGAACCAGTACCGCCTCAACACTTAACTGCTCAGTTTCAGGAACCCAATCAGGGCGGATGTCTTCGGCAGACTCCTTCCCACTGGCTGGTTCAATTTCTGCCAAAGCCTCCACCTGTTTCTGTTGTTCCTTCATCGCCTTCAATTCACTCAGTGTTACCAAGCGCGGCGCGGAAGAAGAAGCTGGCGGTAGAACAGAGGACTCTTCCTCAGTCCCATCCAAAATCCAAACTGGTGTCTCGGAAAAGGCCGGAAGAGCAAAAGCTCCCCAACCCATCAGTAAAAGACCCATTAACGGCAACGCCTTGCGCGGAAGTTTCATCTTACCCCCCCGCTCTCTGAAAGTCTCCCGCCCAGCGTGCCAACCATAGCCGCATAAGAGTCTTGAAGATCCGCCATAGCCATCTGGCTACGCAAGAGATCAATTTGGCCGTCCATGCGTGTTATCAAGGAATCGTATCCCGAAGAAAACCCTGTCTCTTTGGCTGCCAATGCCGTTCCAGAACGATGCCGCAAAACCTTTGAGCTTCGCACACTGTTCTTATAAACCTTCTCGCTATTTCCTAATCTTTGCCGTGCAATATGGACTTGTGCAAGAATTGCAGCAGAAAGAGCCTGCCTTTTAGCATCTGCCAGCGTGGCCTTATCCTTGGCCGCAGAATAACGGAAGGGCAGAGTAAAAATATTCAGTATATTTTGAGCAATGCTGGCTGAAAATATGGTCCAATCGCCTTGCTGTAAAAACTGATTGCCATCACGGTTGTAAGAAAATAAAAGCTCCCCCCCGGGAAAGGTTTTAATGACTTCTCGGCGAATATCATCCAAAGCGATATTTTTTTGCAAAATATCTTCCCGCATTTCTGGACGACTTTTAAGAGCCTGCCATTCCTGTGCGCTCACATCTCCGGCAAGAATAGGTTGATATGCTTTTTCCTGTGACACAGATGGTGAGAGAAGAGCAAGGTTCGTTCCTTGTGGTAATGATAAGAGTCCTTTGAGTTCATATTGGGAAAGGCTTAAACGGTCATAAATCTCTTGCAAGCTGCGCTGCCGCTCGGTAAGACGCGATATTTTATCGCTAGCCGCATCAACAGAGAGTAATTTTTCATCAACCGCCTTAGTGAGTTTATCGCTTTGTTCCTCACTTTCATTTAGCAACGATTCACTTGCTCCCCGATTCTGCTGAAAAACTAAGGCCCGCCAGTAAGCCGCATAAATATCTCGTTCGATATTTTGAACCACCTTGGCATAGCGTTCGCCCGAAATTTTGACGCTTTCTCTTGCCGAGTCCGCCTCGCTCAAGGCCAAGACTGCATCAAGTAAATTCCAACTCGTTGACAACTCAAGAACTCGACGTTCTTCATCGGTGGATTGGGAAGGTTCGAGAGATTGCAGTCCACTCAGAACCGATCGGCTTGATGTTGCCCCATCGTTGGAACGATGCACATGAGAATTGGATCCTTTGATTGAGGGAAGAGCGTTTATTTCATCAAGCGTAACCGTCCCTTGGGCGACGAGAACCTCCATAGCGGCCACACGTGCATCAAGATTGCGCTCAACTCCGCGCCCGAGTGCCTCTGCCAAGGAAATCTGGAGTACTTGTCCTTGCTCAGCGGCCGCGCGATCTCGCACCAAGAGCTGGTCATGTTGGGCAGACCCGAGAGTCACAGGATCCCCCGCACATCCCCCCAGAATCAGAGAAAGTGCCAACAGGAGAGCCTGATAGCTGTGGACATTTTTGTGCATAACCAAGACAAAAAGGATAAAAAACAAAGAACTGAGAGATCTCTCACGGGGGTGATTCTACTATAAAACTTCCAAAATGTTAATGGGGTTATAAAAAACCCCCGCAACTGGGGGGTTTTTACTTTTAAGAAGCCATCGACTCTTTTTTCGCCTGTTTCTTGGCAAGTTCCCGTTCGTTCGGAGCGAGGTACTTTTTTCGTAATCTAATTGTCTTAGGGGTAATTTCCACCAACTCATCTTCATTAATATAAGACATCATGTCTTCCAAGCTCAGTTTGCGCGGAGGGGTTAGAATAATGTTTTCGTCTTTTCCAGCAGCCCGAATGTTGGTCAATTGCTTGGCCCGACTTACGTTAATGTCGAGGTCATTCTCGCGGGAATTTTCCCCCACAATCATGCCAAGATAAACATCATCCCCTGGGGCCACAAACATCGAACCACGATCTTGGAGCGCAAAAAGAGCATAGGCAACCGCCTTGCCAGTTTCAGTGGAAATCAAAGCCCCGTTGCGACGTCCAAGAATATCCCCTTTATAAGGGCCGTATTCTTTGAACAACCGGTTGAGAACACCTGTCCCCCGCGTGTCAGTCAAGAACTGGCCGCGATAGCCAATCATGCCCCGAGATGGAATGGAAAAAATCAGACGGCTTTTTCCGTGACCAGAAGAGCGCATATCAACAATATCCGCCTTACGCTGGGTTAACTTTTCAACCACACACCCCGTATATTCCTCATCAATATCAATGATAATTTCTTCATATGGCTCAAGAGTTTGACCGTTTTCGTCTTTTCTGAGCAAAACCCGAGGACGAGAAATAGACATCTCGAACCCTTCGCGCCGCATGGTTTCGAGCAGAACTCCGATTTGGAGTTCGCCGCGACCAGCCAATTCGAAAGAATCACGGTTGGCAGATTCCGTCACACGAATAGCGACATTGCTTTCCGCTTCGGTAAACAAGCGTTCCCGAATCATATTCGAGGTTAGTTTCTTTCCATCTTTTCCTGCCAAAGGAGAGTCATTGACCGTGATGGTAATTGCCATTGTAGGCGGATCAATTGGGGTTGCCGGAACGGCTTCGGTAACAGACAAATCACAGATGGTATCCGCCACCGAGGCTGTGCTCATCCCCGCGATGCAGATAATGTCTCCGGTTTCAACTGTTTGGGCTGGAACTTTGCTGATACCAGAGAAAGTCAAAAGCTTGGAAAGGCGGAATTGTTCGACGGTTTTGCCTTCCAGATTGATAGCCTTGACGGGCATATTGACTTTAGCTGACCCTGACACAACACGCCCTACCAAGATACGCCCCAAATAAGGATCTGCATTCAAGATCGTGGCAAGCATTCTGAATGGACCGTCCGGATCTACTTGCGGAGAGGGAACGTGCGAGAGGATAAGATCCAACATCGGGTGAAGATTTTCACGCGGACCATCCAGCGTGTCACAGCACCACCCATCACGACCAGATGCGTACAGAACCGGAAAATCGAGTTGATCTTCTGTTGCGTCCAAAGACGAAAACAAATCAAAAACTTCATTGAGAACTTCAACCGGACGGGCATCGGGCCGATCAATTTTGTTGACGACCACAATCGGACGCAGCCCCCGCGTCAACGCCTTCCCCAAAACAAATTTTGTTTGAGGTAGCGGACCTTCGGCTGCATCAATCAACAACACAACCCCATCGGCCATATTCAAAATACGTTCAACTTCACCGCCAAAATCAGCGTGACCAGGCGTATCAATGATGTTGATTTTATTGCCATCCCATAAAACGGAGGTACATTTGGCCAGAATGGTAATACCACGTTCTCGTTCCAGAACATTACTGTCCATAATGCGCTCGCCAAGGTCTTGGTTGTCACGAAACGTCCCGCTTTGACGCAAAATAGAGTCGATCAAGGTCGTTTTCCCGTGGTCAACGTGGGCAATAATGGCAATATTTCTGAGATTTTGCGTCAATTTTTTGATTCCTTCTTTCAAAATGCGCCGCACCAATACAGCAAAATAGCCAAAAAAGCCAGACAATAATGGATTCTGGCCATATTCTCCCATTTCGTAAGAACCACAACGAGAACCGCCCTCTCTTTTATAAAGAAAGGGCGGTTGTTCAAAATAGAAAAGAAAGTGCCTCTAACTGGCGAGATCCCGCAGAACGTAATGCAAGATGCCCCCGTTTTTGAAGTATTCAACTTCGTCCAGCGTATCAATCCGGCACAAGAGTTTATGTTCCTCTTTTTTGCCGTCTGCGCGGGTAATGGTCAATGTCACATCCTGACGAGGCGTAATCCCTGCCTCTACTCCGGAAATATCAATCAGTTCATCGCCTTTCAGATTCAAAGACGTGCGGCTAGCTCCCTCTTTGAAAACCAAAGGAAGAACTCCCATCCCGACAAGATTCGAGCGATGAATCCGTTCAAAACTCTCAGCAATCACAGCCCGAACGCCAAGCAAAACAGTCCCTTTTGCCGCCCAGTCCCGCGAAGATCCGGTTCCGTATTCTTTACCAGCGAACACCACCAGAGGCGTTTTGGTTTCCGCATATTTCATGGCGGCATCATAAATCGGCATTTGCTCGCCGCTTGGGATATGTTTGGCCAATCCCCCTTCAACCCCACCAAGAACTTCGTTTTTAATACGAATATTGGCAAAGGTCCCGCGCATCATGATTTCATGGTTGCCGCGCCGCGCCCCGTAGGAGTTAAAGTCAGCAGGAGCAACTCCATGATCGACAAGATACTGCCCCGCAGGTGACTTTTTACTGATATTTCCGGCTGGCGAAATGTGGTCAGTGGTGATTGAGTCTCCGAAGACAGCAAGAATTCTAGCTCCTTTTACATCACTGACTTTCCCGGGTGTTTTAGACATTCCGGTAAAGTAAGGCGGATTAGCAACATAGGTTGATTTTTCATCCCAGTTATAGGTCTGACCCGAAGCATCCGCCGAAATTTTTTGCCACTCCACAGGGCCTTTGAAAACATCAGCATAGCGGGATTTGAACATTTCACTGGTCAAACATTGTTCAATGGTGTCAGCAATTTCCTTGTTGGTTGGCCAAATATCTTTCAAGAAAACAGGTTTCCCATCCTGCCCCATTCCGAGAGGATCGCTCAGCAGGTTAATGTGCATATTTCCAGCCAGCGCGTAGGCCACGCACAAAGGCGGAGAGGCTAAGTAGTTTGCCTTCACGTGCGGGTTAACGCGGCCTTCAAAGTTGCGGTTCCCAGAGAGGACAGCCGCAACCGTCAGATCTCCGGCTTCAACTGCTTTAGCAATGTGATCCGGCAACGGCCCAGAGTTTCCGATACAGGTCGTGCAACCATACCCGACAAGGTTAAACCCTAATTTATCAAGGTCCGCTTGAAGTCCGGCTTTGGTCAAATATTCAGTCACGACTTGTGAACCCGGGGCCAAGGATGTTTTCACCCACGGCTTGGTTGAAAGACCCTTGGCTAAAGCCTTGCGTGCCAGAAGTCCAGCCGCGACCAAAACCGATGGATTGGATGTATTGGTACAAGACGTAATCGCGGCAATCACAACCGCGCCATCTTCAAGGTCATAGCCCTTGCCGATAACTTCCGATTTTTTGCCTGCCGTTGCCACAGTTTTGATCGACTCAGGAGCTTTGGACAAAGGCACACGGTCTTGTGGACGTTTTGGTCCTGCCAAAGACGGCTCAACATTGCTTAGATCTAGTTCAAGCGTGTCGGTAAAGACAGGATCAGGAGAGTTGGCATCGCGCCACATTCCTTGTTCCTTGGCATAAGCTTCGACAAGGCGCACGCGGTGAGGATCACGGCCTGTAAAGTTGAGATAGCGAATGGTTTCCGCATCAATCGGGAAAAATCCGCAAGTTGCCCCATATTCAGGAGCCATATTGGCAATCGTCGCACGATCTGCAAGGGTCAAGTGGTCTAGACCCGGGCCATAAAATTCAACGAATTTATTAACAACTCCTTTGGCGCGAAGAAGTTGGGTTACCATCAAAACAAGATCCGTTGCCGTGGTTCCTTCTTTCATTTTTCCAGTCAGTTTGAAACCAACGACTTCTGGAATTAGCATTGAAACAGGTTGCCCCAGCATAGCGGCTTCAGCCTCGATCCCGCCAACACCCCAGCCGAGAACACCCATTCCATTGACCATAGTTGTGTGAGAGTCAGTTCCCACCAAGGTATCAGGATAGGCAATAAAAGTTCCGGATTTTTCTTCGTCTTCCTCAACCCAAACTGTCTGGGCCAGATATTCGAGATTGACCTGATGGCAAATCCCCGTTCCTGGAGGAACCACACGGAAATTTTTGAAGGCACTCTGGCCCCAACGCAAGAACTGGTAGCGTTCGATATTTTGTTTGAATTCTTCATCGACATTGGCTTGGAACGCTTTGGGCGAGCCATACTCGTTGACCATGACCGAGTGGTCAATAACAAGATCCACCGCCGTCAATGGGTTAATTTTTTGAGGGTTGCCGCCTAGGGCTCCCATTGCTTCACGCATCGCCGCCAAATCAACCACAGCAGGAACACCTGTAAAATCCTGCATCAAAACCCGTGCTGGCCGATAGGCAACCTCATGCGTAGATGTTTTGGTTTTAAGCCACGCTTTAACCGCCTCGGCATCCTCAACACTCACCGAGCGACCATCTTCAAAACGAAGCATATTCTCAAGCAGAACCTTAAGCGAAAAAGGAAGGTGCGAAAAATCACCAAGCTTCTTTTGAGCCTCCGGTAGTGAGAAATAATCATAGGACTTCCCGTCAACAACCAGTGTTTTACGAGTTTGCAGGGTATCGTGACCAGCGCGTGTCATGCTAAAG
>JAGOQV010000098.1 GCA_018063145.1 Alphaproteobacteria bacterium | reverse complement strand
CTTGAAGGCATCGGCGAAAGGTTGCAAAAGGCCAAACGGCCCCACTGTCATTGGACCTTGGCGGAGTTGCATCATCGCCAAAATTTTGCGCTCGGCATAGGTCAGATAGGCCACAAAAATCAACAGCCCCAGAACCAACGCGCCAATCTTGATAACCAGCCAGAACAAATCTGCCCCATAAGTTCCAAGCAATTCGGAAAAAGTTGTCATCATAGTTACTCTGCCGCCTCAGCTTGTGGATGTGAAACAAAGGCCTGTGTGCATTTGGCCATTGTCGGAGACGAACGGGTAATGCTGTTGGTCATGTAAAAATTATCAATGGGAGAATGGAATGGATGTTTTCTGACAGATCCAGCCTGCCCAAACATTCCCCATTTTGCAGGAACAATACCATCAATCTGGCCAAAAGCAGGATAGTCGCGCACCAACCGCGCCCGCAATTCGAACAGCGTGTTGTAAGGAAGCGGAGTCCCCAACACATCTGAAATGGCCCGCAGAATTTTCCAGTCTTCCCGTGCCTCACCGAGCGGCGTAACCGCACGTTTTGCCAGTTGAACGCGGCCTTCGGTATTCATGTACAGCCCGTCTTTTTCGGTATAAGCAACCCCGGGCAAAACAACATCCGCCCGCGCCGCGCCTTGATCCCCATGATGACCTTGATAAATCACAAATGTCTTTTTCCCGACAGAGGCTTCGACATTAAATTCGTCAACCCCCAGAAGATAAAGGAGATCAAGCTCTCCTTGCTGACTGGCGTTGAGAATGGCATAGGCATCCAGATCTTTTTCGCCTTGAGGAACGAAACCAATCTCCAAAGCCCCCACCCGCGAGGCTGCGAGCTGCAACACATTAAACCCGTTCCAACCGTCTTTGATAAAACCAAGACTTTCCGCTGCCTCCCGCATGACGGCCTGAAGAGCCATGCCGTCTGTCCGTTGGAAAACGCCCTGCCCCACAATCATCATGGGACGCGCCGCATTGCGAATCGTTGCTGCGAAAGGATGATCTCCATCAGCCAGAGCTTTCAGAGCCTCTGGCCCCGAGCCAATCATGGTAACCGGATAATTGAGTATGAACTCAGCATCGCCAATCAAGCCGATTTTAATTTTTTTGGCCAGCCAGTTTTTGCGAATCCGCGCATTGAGAACAGCTGCCTCCCAGCGTGGATTCGTTCCAACCAACAAAATCACATCGGCCTGATCGATGCCGGCAATTGTTGAATTGAACAAATATCCTGCCCGCTCGCTCGGGTCAAACACCGAACCATCCGTCCGGCAATCAAGATTCCCGACACCGAGACTCCGCATCAAATCTTTCAGAGCCATCATGGATTCGGTATCGCACAAATCCCCAACCATCGCGGCCATACGGGAAGATGAGGATGTTTTCAGTTTTTCAGCCACAACCGCAAGAGCCGCAGGCCATGTCGCAGGTTCAAGCTTCCCTGTCCCCATATTGCGCACATACGGACGGTCAAGACGCTGGTGCAAAAGTCCATCCAGCGCAAATCGCGTGCGATCACTGATCCATTCTTCGTTCACATCTTCATGCAAGCGCGGCACGATCCGCAAAACTTCATTCCCGCGTGCATCCACGCGAATATTGGACCCCAGCGCATCATGAACATCAATGGTTTCAGTCTTGCGCAATTCCCACGGACGCGCCGTAAAAGCATAAGGCTTAGAAGTCAAGGCCCCGACAGGACACACATCAATCAAATTGCCCGAAAGTTCAGATTCAATGGCCTTCTCAACAAAGGTTGTCACCTCTGCATCTTCCCCACGATTGAGCATCCCCAGAACCGGCGTTCCCGCAATTTCTTCCGCAAAGCGAACACAGCGGGTACATTGGATACAGCGGGTCATGACTGTCTTGACCAGAGGTCCGAATTCCTTGTCGGAAACCGCCCGTTTATCTTCGCTGTAACGAGACCGATCAAAGCCATAGGCAAAGGCTTGATCTTGCAAATCACATTCTCCACCCTGATCGCAAATCGGACAATCAAGCGGGTGATTGATGAGGAGCATTTCCATGACTCCCCGCCTCGACTTTTCGACCAGTGCCCCTTGGGTAAACACTTCCATGTTTTCGCCGCAAGCCATCGCACAAGAGGCCACAGGCTTCGGAGCCCCTTTAACCTCTACTAAGCACATCCGGCAATTGGCCGGCACGCTCAAGCGGTCATGGTAACAGAAGCGGGGAATTTCATACCCCAACAATTCTGCAGCTTGCAAAATGGATGTTCCCGGGGAAACTTCGATTTCAGTGTTGTTAATTTTAAGTTTGGGCATGAGGACTCAACCACGATCGGTAAAAAAATGACCCTCTTGTCCTATCACACTGGTATCAAAGAGAAAACGCTGAATTATTCAGTAAACCCACATTTTTTTAATATGGCTGGGTCTTCTTGCACATCTGCAATCTCAAGGTAGAGATTGGTTGAAAGATAGGCCTTGGCTTCTGGGCTAAAATGATCCGGCGTAGGTTTTTTGCCGTAAAAATACATAACAAAATCAACAAGATTGGGGCCTGAGCTTGCCTTAATCATTTCCTCGGCCATACATTTACAAGCTTTTTGAGCCAAATCAAAGAATTGCGCTTTTTTAGCTGCAGCCATTTTACGAAGCGGAAACTGATATTGGTGCTCCCGAACACAAATTGACGTATATAAGTGGGCCGCATAGGCATCGCTGATTTTTGCTGCCTCAGAAGCCTCTCCTCCCTGCCCTTGTGAAGAAGATCTCGTACCAACTGGCGCAACGTGTTTGGTTGTGTTGCTTTGCGGAGTAACGGGCTTGACCTTTCCTTGGTCTTCGGCAAAAGCCACCCCCGCAGCTCCGGCAATAAGCATTCCGGCAACAGCAGCTCCTAATATGACTTTACGAAGGACGAACACGCTCTCTCCTCTACTCAGCCGCTTGGCGTTCTCCACACGAAGCCCCTGCCCGATGAGCCAACAACCGCGCCTCCACAAGAGGACGAAAATGCCGGAAGAGGCCTTGAATAGGCCAAGCCGAAGCATCCCCGTGTGCGCAAATTGTATGACCCTCGACCTCTTTGGTAACCTCCAGCAGCATATCAATCTCTTCGATTGTAGCAGTTCCGCGATCCATGCGCTGCATAATTCGGTACATCCAAGCCGTTCCTTCGCGACAAGGCGTACACTGACCACAGCTTTCATGCATATAAAAATGCGACAAGCGAGTAATCGCCGAGACAATATCAGTTGATTTGTCCATGACAATCACGCCAGCTGTCCCCAAACCGCTCTGAACGGAACGCAAAGAGTCAAAATCCATCAAAACCGTATCGCAGATTTCCTTGGGTAGCAAAGGAGTCGAAGATCCCCCGGGAATAATCGCTAGCAAGTTATCCCATCCGCCCCGCACACCGCCGGCATGAGTCTCAATCAACTCCTTGAGGGGAATGCCCATAGCTTCTTCAACATTACACGGATTATTCACATGACCAGAAATGCAGAACAGCTTGGTTCCCGTGTTTTTCTCGTCTTTGCCAATACCAGCGAACCACTCACCGCCCCGCCGCAAAATCGTTGAGGCCACAGCAATTGTTTCAACATTATTGACTGTTGTCGGACACGCATAAAGCCCCGCTCCGGCAGGAAAAGGTGGCTTATTGCGCGGCTGACCTTTCTTGCCTTCAATACTTTCTATGAGGGCGGTTTCTTCGCCGCAGATATAGGCTCCGGCCCCTCGGTGCAAGACAACATCAAAATCCCATCCGCTTCCGGCAGCATTTTTGCCCAGCAAACCAGCGGCATAGGCTTCACGAATCGCCTGATTGATTGTGGACCCTTCATTGTAAAATTCGCCGCGCATATAGATATAGGCGCGGTTGGCCCCCATCGCAAACCCAGCAATCAACGCCCCTTCCAAAAGTTTGTGGGGTTCATTGCGAAGAATATCGCGGTCTTTACATGTCCCGGGTTCTGATTCGTCCGCATTGATGAGGAGATAACTAGGGCGTCCATCAGGGGATGTTTTGGGCATGAAAGACCATTTGGTCCCTGTTGGAAATCCCGCCCCGCCTCGCCCCCGCAAGCCGGATTTTTTCATTTCATCAATGATCCAATCGCGGCCTTTGGCCAAAATATCTTTGGTATTGTCCCAATCGCCACGGCGACGGGCCGCTTCCAGAGAGTGTGACTCCCATCCATAAATATTGGTAAATATACGGTCTTTATCCTGAAGCATTGGGAGTCTCCGAAAAGGCAGGAAGATTTAACGCATTGACAGATATAGCCAAAAGAACCGCCCGCTGCAATCGGATTACACATCCCAAAACGGTTAGCCCCCAAAAGAGCCCACCCTCTCTTGTTTTCTATAACATTAAAAAAATTTAGAGGCTTTCGTGCCCGTGTTTCCCCGCCCGCAGATCTTCATGAACATGAGGATGGTGAACAATAAACTGAGGCATCAAAGATCCAACCAACATTCCAACCAAACTGGCCAATAATCCTGCAAACTGAGGCGGAAGCAAGGCATCCTCATTTTGAAAGAGCAATAGGCCTATCCAAACACTCAGCCCCATGAAAATTGCAGCCAACGCCCCTTGTTTCGTTGCCTTTTTCCAATAAACTCCAAATGCCAAAGGAACAAAGGCTGAAACCAAAGTGATTTGATAGGCGTTTTCAACCATCTTGAAAATGCTTGCGTCTGAGTTAATCGCGTACAAAGTGACCAAAAAAGTAAAAATGACGGTCACATATCGCATAGCAAGCAGTAGTTTTTTATCAGACATTTGCGGATGAAGCGGACGCAAAATGTTCTCGGTAAAGGTGACAGACGGAGCCAACAACGTTGCCGAGGCACAGCTTTTAATGGCAGAAAGCAACGCCCCAAA
>JAGOQV010000033.1:7925-18959 GCA_018063145.1 Alphaproteobacteria bacterium | reverse complement strand
CGGCAAGACGTTCGTGGATTTATGCGGCGAACCCCCATCTGGCTCATGGACAACTTGAGAATTGATGCCGTACGGCGGCAAGCCGAACTGATGGAACTTGAATCTTCCCAGTTTTATGCACGGGCAGCTAGCGTAGCCCAAGACATTGAAGTTCGTAAACTTCTTGGTGATCTTGCCTTATTCGAAAAAGGCCACGAGGCAAAAGCGACCGCAATTGAACGAAAAAACCTTCCTCTTGATACCCGCTCAGAAGAGGACAAACTTTCTCACCGCTTATTCGTGCTGCAAGTTGTACAACCCGGGTTAGCTGGTCTTATTGATGGATCGGTTTCTACACTTGCTCCCATTTTTGCAGCCGCTTTCGCAACTCACAGCTCACATGACGCCTTTTTGGTGGGAGTTGCCGCCTCGCTAGGGGCAGGCATCAGTATGGGTCTCACCGAGGCTATGTCAGATGATGGTGAAATTACTGGCCGCGGTCACCCGTGGCTGCGCGGCGTTGTCTGTGGCTTGATGACCACCATAGGCGGCTTAGGCCACACCCTGCCCTATTTGATTTCGGACTTCTGGAGTGCAACATTGGTTGCAGCAATTGTTGTTGCGCTTGAGCTTATCGCCATCTCATGGATTCGCTGGAAGTACATGGAAACGCCCTTTGGCTCTGCCATTATCCAAGTTCTTTTTGGCGGAGCCTTGGTCCTTGCCACGGGCATTCTCATCGGTAGCTCCTAGAACGTTTTCTTGACAAGAACGTGTTTCTTTCTCCCAGAGGACAGCTTGATATAGCCTTGCGTTGTAAAGTCGTCGAGCGTCAAAACCTGCTGCCCATCATGGACGGTTTCATCGTTGACTCTGGCTCCACCACCTTGAATCAGCCGCTTAGCCTCACCATTGCTTTCTACAAGACCAGACTGGCGGAAAAGATCGACAACGCAGATACCTGCTTCTAACACTTCTTCGCTCAAGCTCAAGACGGGGAGATCGGCCCCCACACCGCCTTGTTCAAAAGTCTGACGAGCCGTTTCCGCAGCAAGTTTTGCTGCAGCTTCGCCGTGCAATATTTTAGTGGTTTCAAAGGCAAGGATCTTTTTGGCTTCGTTGATTTCTGCATCCTTGAAAGATTCAAGTTTTTTGATTTCTTCAATCGGTAACGTGGTAAACAGGCGCAAGAATTTCCCAACATCTGCATCCTCAGTGTTGCGCCAGTACTGCCAGTAATCGTAGGGAGAGGTCATATCAGCGCGTAGCCAAACCGCCCCGCCTTCGGTCTTGCCCATTTTCTGCCCAGAAGCTGTGGTCAACAAAGGAACCGTCAAAACGAAAAGCTCTTTGCCTTTCTTCTTATGGGTCAGGTCCACACCGTTAATCATGTTTCCCCATTGGTCCGACCCACCCATTTGTAAAATCGCGCCATAAGATTCGTAAAGATGGAGAAAATCGTACCCCTGCATAATCATGTAGTTGAACTCAAGAAAAGTCAGCGGCTGTTCACGGTCGAGACGCAGTTTTACCGAATCGAAAGAAAGCATCCGGTTAATGGTAAAACACGTCCCGTAATCGCGCAGAAAATTCATATAATTAAGGCCCAGAATCCAATCCGCATTGTTGACCATACGGGCATCAAGCGGGCCATCTCCATAACGGATATAAGACGAGAAATTCTGTTTAATACTGGCAATATTCTTTTCAATTTCCTCGCGAGTCAAAAGCGGACGGGTTTTATCTTTGAAAGAAGGGTCCCCAATCATCGCTGTTGCCCCGCCAACGAGGGTCAGAGGCCTATGCCCGCATTCCTGAAACCAGTGCATCATCATCATGGACACCATGTGACCCACGTGCAGACTGGGACCAGTAGGATCATACCCACAATAGGCAACTTGCGGCCCTTCGCAAAGCTTGGCATCCAACCCTTCAAAATTCGAACATTGGTGGATAAACCCACGTTCTTGCATAATGGTTAAAAAATCTGATTTGAAACTGTTCATTTTATTTTCCTTCCATACTGTGATAACAAAGGCATATGGGAATGCCAAGGGTTTACAACGCAATCGGCTTAATGTCAGGAACATCCTTGGATGGGGTGGACGTGGCGTTACTGGAAACAAACGGCGTTGATTATGTATTTCCAAAGGGTTTTTTCTACGCCCCGTATCCAGACAGCCTGAAACAACGCATTCGTGCAAGCTTCGGTTTGCGGGAACAAACAGAAGAACTCCGCATGGTCGAGCGGGACTTAACGCTTGAGCATCGTGATGCTGTTCTTAAATTCCTCAGGCAAGAAGATCTCGGCACAGAAGATATTGATCTGATTGGGTTTCACGGCCAGACCATTACCCACGATCCAGATCATGGTTTTACATGGCAAATTGGAGACGGTCCCCTGTTGGCACGCGAGCTCGGGGTAGACGTTGTCTATGATTTCAGAACCGCCGATGTGAAGTCAGGGGGGCAAGGAGCTCCTCTTTTGCCGCTTTATCACCGTGCCCGTGCACTTTCTTCCAATCTTGTTCTACCGGTAGCTATTCTCAATATTGGCGGGGTTTCGAACGTGACGTGGTTGGGAGAAGACAGCATTCTTGCCTTTGACACCGGCCCGGGGAACGCCTTGATAGACGACTGCGTCCTAAAAGAAACGGGCGAAAAGTTTGATCGCGATGGACTCTGGGCACGGCAAGGGCAAACCGATTATGTGTGTCTCTCCAATTGGCTTTCTCATCCTTATTTCAGCCAAAAGCCTGCCAAATCTCTGGATCGGGGGGCGTGGGATGTGCAGTCCATCTCGAAACTTTCTTTTGTTGATGCGTTGGCAACGCTCACTTGTTTTACCATCGCCGCCAATGTAAAGGCTGGCGAGCATTTCCCCGCCCCTCCGCTGGCATGGTATGTGACTGGCGGAGGGCGCAATAACACGGCTATCATGGAAGGTTTACAAAAGGCTCTAGGAGTTCCGGTTTTGCCAGTGGATACCCTTGGTTGGAATGGAGATGCCTTAGAGGCCGAGGGTTTTGCCTATCTGGCTGTGCGCAGCGTTATGGGACTTCCTTTGTCTGTTCCCGGGACAACGAAAGTTCCTTGTCCCCAAACAGGAGGTATCCTTGCCCCCAAATGGGCTTAATACAATCCCCCTGTACCTGAGAGATTCTCACTCTCAGGATTAGGTTGCAGCATTTCAGCAGCAGGCATTGGCTCACTGATAGGAGAAGCCCCCTCAGAAGAGGGCACAGAGTGGGCTGGAAGTTGAGGCCCATACGAGTCGGGATCAGCCCCGTAGTCCCTTGTGTTGTCAGGTTCGGTCCCTGAAAGATAAGGTTCCCAGATGGCATTTTCATCATCTGGTGTAGTGGGGTGTCCACTGCGTGCATTAACTTGGACCATCCGAACCCCGGGGGGAACTCTGAAAGGAGTTGGAGGAACATCTTTGAGGGCCGTTTCCATGAACTCTTTGAAGACAGGAACCGCCAAGGACCCACCCGTCACTTTATCCCCCAAGCTCTTCGGTTCGTCATAGCCAAAGAAAACTCCAGCAACGAGATCAGGAGTAAACCCAATAAACCAAACGTCTTTGGAGTCATTGGTCGTACCAGTTTTTCCAGCAAGAGGCCGATCCAACGAGCTAAGGGATTTGGCTGTTCCCCGCTGAACAACGCCTTCCAAAATGGAAACCATCTGATAGGTGGTCCGAGGATCGCTGATTTGTTCTCGATTGTCGGGAACGTCAGGAGTTACCTGATTTTCCCAGCGAACCAGAGGCCCACAGCCTAGACAATCCCGCGTATCGTTGTTCTGAATGGTTTCACCATAACGGTCCTGAACACGGTCAATAAACCTAGGAGTGATTTTCTTTCCGCCGTTATCAATCATGCCATATCCGGCAACAAGCTGCAGCAAAGTTGTCTCAGTAGCTCCGAGCGCATTGGCAAGATGCGGCTCCATGTCGGGAGAAATGCCAAATCTTTTGGCATAATCTACAACCGTATCAATTCCAATTTGCTGGGTCAGGCGAATGGTCATGAGGTTGCGTGATTTCTCGACTCCAACACGCAAAGGTGTAGGGCCTAGAAAATCTCCCGAATAGTTCTCTGGTCTCCAGACATTGCCGGCAGTATCCCTAAACTCCAAGGGCGAATCGACAATGATAGAAGAGGGAGTGTATCCCTTATCCAAGGCCGCCAGATAAACAAATGGTTTGAATGCCGATCCTGGTTGCCGCTTGGCTTGCGTGGCCCGATTGAATTCGCTGCGCTCCGCTTTCCATCCACCTTGAACCGCCAACACCCGTCCAGTGTTAGGGTCCATCGCCACAATCGCCCCTTGGATAAGGGGAATTTGGCGCAGCAAATAGGACGGTTTATCCACTTGAGGCGCATCGGCGACAACAGGCTCTTTCTCAACAAAAACAACATCCCCCACACGTAGAGGATTTTTCTGTGTCCATTTGACATCTTCAGGATTCAGTCGGGCGCGGCTGCCATCATCCAAACCGATTTCAACCCGCTCAGGCTTACTATCCAGAACAAGAGCAATCTTCCAGCGATCTAACATTCCGTCAGGATGTTCAAAATTAAGCAAGGCCGATTCCCAACCCGTTGTGGACTCCAGAGTTGAAACAGGTCCGCGCCAACCATGCTTGCGATCAAAAGCCATAAGACCGTTCTGCAAGGCTATTTCTGCGATGCTTTGAAGACGTGGATCAAGACTGGTGCGAACAGAAAGTCCGCCCTGATAGAGTCCCTCATCTCCAAATTTTTCTTTGAGTTCACGCCGAACTTCCTCAGCAAAATAGGGAGCATTCACAACATCATTATCTTGCGTGGACAGGGCCTGTAGTGGTGTAGTTTTGGCGATCTCAGCCTGTGATGTTGTAATATGCCCATCCTCAAGCATACGATCAATGACCCAATTTCTACGGTTTGTTGCAGCATCCCGTTTTTTAATGGGATCGTAATTATTTGGAGCTTTAGGAAGAGCTCCTAAAAAGGCAGCTTCGCTAATGTTGAGCTCGTTGAGAGGCTTGCCAAAATAATGAAGACTGGCCGCGGCTACTCCATAAGAGCGACCCCCAAGAAAAATCTGGTTAAGATAAAGTTCCAGCAGGCGATCTTTCGGCAGAATTTTTTCCATGCGGTAGGCTAAAATAGCCTCACGGATTTTCCTCTCATAGGAACGTTCATTGCCCAACAGAAAATTTTTTGCAACCTGCTGGGTAATGGTTGAAGCCCCCATTTGTCGCTTTCCTGAACCACGGTTTCGCAAGTTAACAACCACAGCGCGAGCCACAGCGGTAACATCAACGCCTTTATGATCGTAGAAGTTCTGATCTTCTGCCGAAATAAATGCGTTCTTAACAAGATCAGGAATTTCGGCAATCGGAACAAAAATTCTCTTTTCTTGTGCAAATTCGGCTAAAAACCGTCCATCTCCAGCATGAACCCTCGTAACCACAGGAGGGCGGTAATCTTTGAGTTGGGAAAAATCTGGCAGGGACTGGCCGTATTTGTAAATCACGGCAGACATGAGGACGA
Source organism: Alphaproteobacteria bacterium (assembly GCA_018063145.1). GTDB lineage: Bacteria > Pseudomonadota > Alphaproteobacteria > Micavibrionales > Micavibrionaceae > UBA1573. Next base: position 13,437 of record JAGOQV010000033.1, on the reverse strand, counting down.
CACCCGCAATGGCTCCTAAAAACCCGCAAGAAACCAAAAAAAGGAAAAAGTTGAGGAGCCGTTTCATAAACTCTTTATGGCATAAGACACGCAGCGGATAAAGTGCTAGAGGAAAGGAATGTTAAAGATAATTCCCTATGACCATATTTTGCCCTTTGATCTTTTCACGGACGATTTTCCGATAAAGATTGACTTGGTTTATGCCAATCCAGACCATCCAGAGAACGTCTTTGGGAAAGTCTATCATCCTCAAGCAAGGTTATCCGGGCATATTGATTTGTTGAAGGTCACTTTGCTTGCGGCTATGAGGTTGTACACTCAACAGGGCTGGACGCTGGTCCTCAAGGATTGTTTGCGACCAGTCGAGGCACAAACCAGAATGATCGAAACACCACTTGTACAAGCCAATCCGCATTGGCTGGAGGAGCCGCGATTCCTTTCAAATCCTGGCGGAGGTGGCCATCCGCGAGGAATGGCCATAGATGTGGCTGCGCAAGATCACCGTGCCCAACATATTGATTTTGGAACGGCCTTCGATCATTTCTCCAGTGAAACCGATGCGCAGCATAATCCAGCTCACCGTCTCTTCCCACAAATGTCTGACGCGGTTCGCAGCAATCGAGCCATACTAGAATGCTCAATGGTGGAAGCAGCAAAGACTTTGGGTCTTCCCCTCTTACCTTTACCTCAAGAATGGTGGGATTTCAGGTTTCCGGCCAGTTTTTCAGGAGAATACGCCCCGCTTAGAGATTCCGACCTCAGCCCCTCCTTGCGTATGACCTCACCTGAAGCAGACTCAAACGAAGAGGCAAGAAGAGACGTGGCCAAAAAAATCAAAAAGGAGATTAAGCGGCTTTGTTGAGCAAAGCAGATTCTTCGGTAATAGGCCCTTCGGCCCGTCCATGAATAAACTGGTCCACATAGGGGTTTCCCGAATGGTCAAGATCAGCAACTGGCCCTGACCAAACAATCCGGCCTTGATGGATCATGGCGATATAATCAGCTATCTTGCGGGCAGACGCCATATCATGGGTAATAGACAAAGCCGTCGCGCCAATGTCTTTGACACACTCCACAATCAAATTGTTAATAACATCGGCCATAATGGGATCAAGTCCGGTGGTAGGCTCGTCAAAAAAGATAATTTCAGGAGATGTGGCAATTGCCCGAGCCAATCCGACCCGCTTTTGCATTCCACCAGAGAGTTCGGCAGGAAGCAAACCAGCCACCGCTGCCCCAAGTCCAACGGCTTTGAGCTTTTCAATGGCAATCTCTCTCGCCTCTTTTTTGGGCATATGCTTGCCGTGAATAAGGCCGAACGCAACGTTTTCCCACACTGGAAGAGAATCAAACAACGCGCCGCCCTGAAACAACATCCCAAACTTTTTCATCAAAGCATCTCGTTCGGATCCCTTTAACCCGCAGGTTTCAGCTCCATCAACCAGAATGGACCCACTGTCAGGGTGAATAAGACCCAAAATACATTTGAGCATAACGGACTTTCCCGTTCCCGAGCCGCCGATAATCACCATTGATTTTCCCTCAGGAATTGAAAGGTCGACCCCTTGCAAAACCTTTTTAGAGCCAAAGGCTTTGACCAGCGTGGTGAGTTGAATCTTGGCAGGAGCCATCATGAAAAGAAAACCTGAGTTAAAATATAGTTGAAAATCAAAATCATGATAGAAGAAGAAACAACCGCATTCGTCGTGGCCGCACCAACTCCTTGGGCTCCACGATCTGAATGATACCCATGATAACAGCCCATCAGTGTCACAAGGAAACCAAAAACGCTCGCTTTCACAAGGCCAGAAACAACATCAATGCGTTCAAGCACATCCCATGTTTGGGTGAGATAATTTGTAGGGCTGAAATCAAGAATATGGATGCTAACAACATACCCGCCATATACCCCAATAATGTCGCCAACCAAAACCAAGACGGGCAACATCAATGTTCCAGCAATGACCCGAGGAACCACCAAATATTTTGTAGGATTAACCGACAGGGTCGAGAGAGCGTCAATTTGTTCAGTGACGCGCATGGTCCCAATTTCAGCCGCAATAGAAGCACCAACTCGGCCCGCAACCATCAATCCTGCCATAACAGGGGCAAGTTCGCGGGTAATTGAGAGAACGACAACGGAGGCAATGGCACTCTCGGCGTTAAAACGCGAAAATCCCGTGTAACTTTGAAGAGCCAGCACCATACCAGTAAACAAAGCGGTCATGCCCACGACAGGGAGGGAATAATAACCAATATCTAGGAACTGTTTGAAAACATGGCGCAAGAAAAGGGGAGGCAGAAACAAATGCCCGAAAACCTGCCCTGCAAAGGCCGTTATTTTTCCTAACGACTGCAAGATTCCCAAAATACTATGCCCAATCGCCGCACAAAGGCCGAGCAGGTAACGAAGAGAGGACGGAGCAGAGTGATGTGGAGACAGATCAGTCATGACTCTTTTGTTTCTACAGGAAAGATGTCTTAAGACCAAGAGATTTTAATGAAGCAATTTGAAACTTATTCACAATTTTATCCACAGGTGTTTGACTTCAAGCTGCAAATTTGAGAAACTACCTTCACAGAATTCTCTGATTCGTTGCCATTATCAAAATACAAAACCCGCCGTGAAATTTTCCTCTGCATCCACGATTCGTGTTCTCCTAGTTTGCACAGCTCTAGCTGGGCCTTTGGCAGCCTGTTCAGGGTCGAGCGAGCCGATCAGTCTTGAAGAACAGGCACAAAATCTGAAAGAAGATTTGAGCCTTCTCTTTTCCAGAGAAGATGAAAAAATAGAAGCCCCCCTTGGCCTTTATGATGTCATGGCGCGTGGAATTAAATACAATATCGCCCACCGCGTGGCGATTGGCGAAGAAATGATTGCCTCAGGTGACGTGAGCTTGAAACGGATTCAAATGCTCCCAAGTTTAACAGCCAAAGGGGCTTATCTTGGTCGAGATAACCCTGAAATGCTCTCTGCCGATGGAGCGACCAGCGGAACCGAAACCCTACCTTCCTCTATTTTCGAAGACCGCTACCGTCAAACTGCCTCGCTGGATTTAAGCTGGAATTTACTTGATGCAGGGTTGTCCTACGCTCAAACGCGCGCGGCCTCAAATCAGGAACGCGCAGCATTAGAGAGAAGACGGCACGTTGTGCAGAACTTGGCGCAGGATATTCGCTTTGCCTATTGGCGGGCCGTTAGTGCACAAGTTCTTGATGACCATATTGCAGAATTGACGCAGCAAGCTCACGACATGGCTCGCCGCCTTGAAGAAGAAGAAACAAGAAAAGGCGGCGCAGAAACCGGTCCTCTTCTGGCCCTCCAGAAACGGCTCTACGATACACTGCGTGATTTGCTGGCCGAACGGGAAAGTCTGGCAACCGCCAAAGCTGAGCTAGCAGCTCTCATCGGCGTTCCGCCGGAGTCCCCCTTCCGTCTTGCAGCCCAAGAGGGTGATGTGATGGCGGCAGGATCCCTGCCCAAGCTCAAAACAGACCGTGCCGACCTTGAAGTCCTTGCTCTTTTGCTGCGCCCTGATATGCGTGAACAAACTTTAATTCGGCGCATTGCTGCACAAGGTCCCCGCACAGCCGTCATGGAAACATTCCCAGGCCTTTCAGCCATGATGGGAACGCATTACGATAGCAATTCTTTCCTGAAAGACAGTGTCTGGCAAGGCGGAGCGGTTAGTCTGACAGGAGATTTGGTGAAACTCTTCACTTTGCCAGTTCGTCTTGAACAGGCCGAGAATCGTCAAAAGCTTGCCGATATGCAGCGCATGGCAGTTGTAGCAGGGGTGATAACCCAGATGAATCTTTCCACGCTTCGCTACGATCTTGCGCGTGAAAACTACGATTTACTTAAGAAAACAATGGGAGTAAACCGCCGGATTGTCGAATATTATCGGGCTCGCCAAGAAAACTCGCATCTTCTGGCAGAAGGATATTTGCTCAATGCCGAAATGGATCAGATTTTAACGCGTGCGCGATTGCACCGCGCCTATGCGGAGGGACAAAACGCCTTCGGACAGGTTCTTGGAACTATTGGCCTTGACCCTCTCCCCCTTGGCCTTGAAGACAAGCCCCTTACCGAAATGGCAAATATTCTGGAATCAAGGTTTGATACGTTGGATGAAGGTGTGATTGCCGCCTTGCTAAAGGCTATCCGCGAGAAAACCGACCTACTTACCCCCGATGGACCCGTGACATCTCCTCTTCACCCCGTTCCGGCCTCAGCTTCTATGGCTCCTGCTTTGGCTCTTGTGGAAAGCAGTACATAATCTTGGCGTGCAGGCCAGTATGTTGTAAGGGTGAGCCATGAAGATTGTAACTCTTGATCCTTTTGACCAACCAACTCCTGCAGAACTTCGCGGGGCAGTCCTTGCCATCGGCAATTTTGATGCTGTTCATCGAGGACACCAAGCCTTGCTGGAAGTCGCCAGAAAACGAGCAAATGACCTTGGGCGACCTTTTGGCATTTTAACCTTCGAACCCCATCCCCGCCGTGTCTTCCGGCCTGATGACGCCCCGTTCCGCGTAACCCCTTATGCAGCAAAACTAGAGCGGTTCCAAGCTGCGCGAGCCGAGATTGTTTTCATTCTCCCCTTCAACTGGACCATAGCACATTTGCAAGCTGATGCTTTTATAGACAACATTCTGCGAAAAGCATTAGGGGCTGAATTTTTGGTTATGGGGTCCGATTTTAGGTTTGGTCAGAATCGAAGCGGATCGGTTGAGACTCTGCGTGAGGCCGGATTCAAATGCACCGTTGTTGATCCTCTCAAAGATGCTCAAAACGCAGTCTATTCCGCCACACGAGTCCGGGGATTGTTACAATCTGGTCATATTGACGAGGCTAACGCATTACTTGGCTGGGATTGGGAGATTATAGGAACAGTTGTAAAGGGAGACCAGCGCGGGAGAGAACTAGGGTACCCCACCGCCAATGTTGCCTTAGGAGAAACAATTCATCCAGCTTACGGCGTGTACGCAACATGGGTACGGATTGACGGGGAAGCCAACTGGCACAAAGCAGCAACCAATATTGGCATTCGTCCTATGTTTGAAAGCAAAATTGCTTTGGTTGAAGCCCATCTTCTTGATTTCTCAAGAGACATATACGGGAAAACGCTTCATATTCGCGTGGTTAAGAAAATCAGAGATGAAGAAAAATTTGCAGGCCTTGACGCCCTCATGGCTCAAATCGCCCACGACTGCGCGCAAGTAAGAAGCTTATTGGAAGGCTAAGGCTGAAATCGCAGGTTCAAATCCGTTTCCTCTTCTCGCTCGAACCTTGGTCGGAGTAAGAGGATTTGAACCCTCGCGCAACACTTGTGTTGCGCTTGTCTGAAAAAGAAGGAGGTTCAAATCCGTTTCCTCTTCTCACTCGAACCTTGGTCGGAGTAAGAGGATTTGAACCCTCGCGCAACACTTGTGTTGCGCTTGTCTGAAAAAGAAGGAGGTTCAAATCCGTTTCCTCTTCTCACTCGAACCTTGGTCGGAGTAAGAGGAT
>JAGOQV010000033.1:0-7825 GCA_018063145.1 Alphaproteobacteria bacterium | reverse complement strand
CTTGGTCGGAGTAAGAGGATTTGAACCCTCGCGCAACACTTGTGTTGCGCTTGTCTGAAAAAGAAGGAGGTTCAAATCCGTTTCCTCTTCTCACTCGAACCTTGGTCGGAGTAAGAGGATTTGAACCTCCGGCCCCTACGTCCCGAACGTAGTGCTCTACCAAGCTGAGCTATACTCCGATTTCCAAGAAATTTTGAAAAGATGACCTGAAAATTGCTCTTTTTTGCTTTTTTGTAAAGACTCTTTTCAGCTGGACCTAGTCAAGGCAAAGCCTGCCAGATCAACCAAAAGAGATTTGATTTTTCCATGTGGAGCGAGGGCCAAACTCTCAATGGCCTTGTCCACGTAGGACCGCGCCAGATTAAAGGCAGCTTGATCCGCATGATGGTGCAAAATAATGCTTTGAGCCTTAAACAAGTCACTTTCGTTAACATCCCGATTCTGAAAAGTTCTCTCCCAGAAGAGTTTCTCAGTCCGATCGGCCTCGGCAAGAGCAAAAAGAACCGGAGCCGTTAGCTTCCCCTCGCGGAAATCATCGCCCAGCGATTTTCCCAGCTCTTCAGGGTTGGCTTGATAATCCAAAACATCATCGGCGATCTGAAACGCCATACCAAGATTGTGGCCATACCCACGAAGAGCCTCTCGCATTTCCGGCGATTCTCCAGCGATAACAGGTCCAATTTCACACGCCGCCGCGAACAAAGCCGCTGTCTTCGCAGCAATCACGGATAAATATTGATCAAGTGTAGTTTCTAAACGGTTTTGAATAGAAAGTTGCAGAACTTCCCCTTCAGTAATCACCGAAGCCGCACGAGAAAGGATACCGAGAACCTCAATTGAGCCGTCTTCCACCATCAATTCAAAAGCGCGAGAAAAGAGAAAATCTCCCACCAAGACACTGGGTTGGTTGCCGAACAATGTATTCGCCGCCGCTTGACCACGCCGCTGGTCACTTTCATCAACCACATCATCGTGCAGCAAAGTGGCTGTGTGAATAAACTCAACCGCGGCCGCAAGACGAAAGGGCCGCGAGGTTTCACCATCAAACAAACGTGTGGAAGCCAAAGTCATAAGAGGCCGAATTCTTTTCCCACCCGCTGCGATTAAGTATCCGGCTAATTGCGGAATCAAGGCCACGTCTGACTGCATACGCGCCAAGATGAGGGTATTAACCGAGCGCATATCATCCCCCAGCACCGCTGAGAGTTCCTCAAGCGGGGAAGTGGAAGATACGGCTTTTTCGGCAGCAGCACACTGAATCATGAGTGGGTTATAGCCGAGTTATCTGAAAAAGCCAAGATACGCAAAACCCCTTATCTCTTCGTGGCTTTTCAGGTAAAGAAAGGAAATGGACCCATCACCCCAGCAAATTTATGTTCTTGACCGCAAGGTTTGCCTTTGGCAACCAGCAAACGGCGGATTTCGAACCTCTCTCGACAGCGTTTGTCTTGCTGCCGCGTGTCCGGCCAAAGCCGGAGACCATATCCTAGATGCCGGATGTGGTGTCGGCGGAGCCGGATTATGTGTTCTGTGGCGGATCAAAGATGCCAGCTTAACAGGTGTGGAATGGGAACAATCCTATTGTGATTTGGCTATTCAAAACGCCCAGCTCAATGCCTGCGAGGCGCGGGCCAGTTTTGTCTGCTGTGACATTCGCACCTATCAGACGGATCAACCCAAACCGCTTTTTGACCATATCATCATCAACCCTCCTTACCTAGAAGCCGGATGTCACACGCCCTCACCAGATATTCTCCGTGCCGGAGCTCTTGGTCATCAAAAGGACGATTTGAGTTTGGAAGATTGGATCAAGGCCGCGCACCACCTCGTCAAGTCAGGGGGAAGTTTTACGATGATTTATCCAGCCTCAGGGACGGATCGCATCCTGCGTGCTTTGGGGAAAAAATTTGGAGCCATTGACATCATCCCCCTTTGGCCCCGCGCCGGAGTTCCAGCCAAGCGTGTTATTATTCGGGCTATCAAAGACCGAAAAACCCCATCCTCCCTACATTACGGACTGGTTTTGCATGAAGCAAACGGATCATATACCCAAGCGGCCGAGGCAATTTTGCGTTCTGGTCAAGCCTTGTGTTAGACTATGGCCATGAGAATAAAACCTATCTCGAACAAGTTTGACGTCCATGCGGTTCCTCCGCAGACCTCTCACGCTGCGCAAGCTGTGGGGCCTGTTGCCGCTGTTCAAAATTCCCCTTCTTCCTTACGAGAAGACCAGCAGCTTTATACACCGACAGGTCGTCTTGCTTCGCCCCCCGCTACCTTTCACGCTTTTGCTTAACGTACCATGAAGGAAAGTTCTTCCATTACCGTTCTGACTCAAGCTGATATTCCAGCCTTAATTGAGCTGACCAAAGGCCACGTTTCCGAAACTGGTTATTTCGAGCAAAGCTGGACTGAACAGCAAGAAGGAAAACGCCGTGTTTTTCTGGCTTGGGAACAGGAAAATTTGGCTGGTTACGTTCACTTGAACCGACTCCCAAAATATTTCCCCTTTCGCCATCTGGGTATTCCCGAAATTCAAGATCTCTTTGTCCATACCTATTTTCGCCGCCAAGGCATTGGCGAGGCCCTTGTCAAAGCATGCGAAGAAGAAGCCCTCTCCAGCCAAGCTACCACTATAGGAATTGGTGTCGGGGTTACAAAGAATTTTGGTGCAGCCCAGCGACTTTATATACGTCTCGGGTATTTACCAGATGGAAGCGGCGTTGTTTTTGAGCGCGAAAATCTTTCAAACGGAGAAATGCGCCCGATTGATGATCGCTTATGCCTTATGCTGATGAAAGATCTGAATCCGGCACTGACAACGGGTGAGTCATCAAACCAGCCGCCACTTCGCGGTTGATGTTGATAAGGATACTGAGCTTATCCTGAGCGGGATCGGCCAAAATATCCACCGAACGCTTAAAAACGAAACTGGCCAAATTGATGATGTTCGTCCGTAGCGGAGGCGCCACCGGCACATTTGCCGCCGTATTCGGCTGCTGTGCGTTGTCATAGAACAAAACCCAGATCTGGCGATTAAATTTGAGGGTTTCTTCTATCCCCCCCGCCGTTCTTTTGTCCCAGTTATTCTGAAGATCCTGCAGCATTCGTGCAGCTTTGAGCAAAGCCTGCGCCTCCAGCTCACGACCACCCGCAAAGGCCTTCGCCCGCGCACCGTAGTTCGCGCTCGCCTTACCATGGGCAGCCGGTTTAGAGGGAGGCCGCGTTGACATTTGCCAGCAACTCCTGTTCGTGAACAATCAGGTCTTTGGCTTCCCTCAACGCCCGATAGTAGTGGCCTTGAATGATTTGTTCATTGATTCTCATAAAGAAAACCGCTGTTGACGGGGCCGCCGTCTGAATCATTTTGAGCATTTCGAAATACTTTGGATGATACTCCCGCGGGTTACGCGCCAAATACATACACTGAACCAAGAGATATACCTTCTTACACGGTGTGTCAGCTTGTTCTTCGAACATAACATCTTTTTCACGCAGAATCGGGGCCTCACCTGCAATATGCAAACGAGTCCGTTGGTCATCATTAGTAATAACCGTTGTACCGATCAGAATCTTCTCGCCTGGCTTGAGATCAATAATCAGGGCCATAATCAGGGAGTCTCCTTTAGAAAAACTAGCACCACACGCCAGCTATAAAAATTGTCGCAACAAATGACTTTGTGCCTCTGAAGCAAGGGGGGATTCCGTTTCACTCAATTGTTGACGAATTTGCAAAGCCAACAAATTCGCAGCTTCGTCCGTCAAATTGTTCTGTTGAATATGTTCAGACCCACTCGCCATTGCCGCAATAGCGTTTTCTGAGAACTCTTGGCGAGTCTGCAGCAACATCACATCTGATGAAATCTGGTTGCGCAAGGTTGTTGCTATATCAATCGCGTTCATCACGTCAATACGAGAATCCTGAACCGATTCCAGCGAAGAAAACTTGGGTGCACGCATTTCAAGGCCCTTGGCCGTCACATCAAACCCTTGTGTTACCAACGTAGATTTTCCCTCGGCATCAAAAACTGTGGTCAACGTATCCGCTTTGAGTAGGTTAACCCCCTGCGCTGAAGCTTTATCAACAGCGCCATCCAATTTCTTAAGCACGGCAGAGTAGCGATCCTCTAACTCGGCCAAACGATCTTTGTTTCCCTCGTATCCGGCTGAAGTACGCAGCGTATCACGCGCCCGAACGGTGATGCCGCCCGCTTCTTCCAATATGCCTATTACATTATTCGCTGCATCTCGCGCCCCTTGCAGTGTCGTTAAACTCCGCCCGAGTGCGTCAAAAACTGTTTGTAAATTTTGCGAAGTCTTGTTCAACGAAGTCACGAATAGGGTTGTTTGGTCCGCCGACAATACGGCAGCGGCATTTTGACTGGTTGCAGAAGATTTGTCACCCCCCGCAACAGAAGAAACTGGCACACCACCAGCCTGCGGGGACTTAAGCCCGAGCAAGCGGGTCATCAAAACAGAGGTCATTGGGATTTCGGCCATGTGCTGACAACCTCCTTTCTGGGGCGTATTTCAATTCAAGACGTCATCCTGCGCCTTGGCACCTTACCCCTCCATTATAAAGGCAGGAAGCTTAATGCAAAGTTAAAAATCTTTGAATCTACAAATCCTGTCTGAAGTGCTGGCCGCAATATTGACAAGCAACTTCACCATTTTGAGGAAATTGGTAGTAAACAGCGGGATGGCCAAGCGAAGAATTGCCACCATTGCACTTAACCCCAATCACGGTATGGGGGACAGAGATAATTTGAGGTTTTCTGTTTGTCATAGCAAAACTCACATCAGATGGACTTTTAAGACTTTCTTTGCCTTCTCTTTATAAACTGAGCAGCAGAAAAGTCCAGCAGGAACGCCAGCAAGAACACCATGTCACACGAAAAAGCCTCCCCATCTTCTCCACTTTCTCTTACGTTCACAGACAACCCGTCAATCAAGGGGCGGGAAAGACAGTTTATCACAGTCACAGTTGACCTCGCTCCGATTGTTGCGAGTTGGCGGGAGTCTTTGTTCGCCTATGAATGGTTTACTCCGGAAGGACAAATTCGAACCCTCGCCCAAATGAGCGAGCCAGTTCGTCAAAAACGCGAGAACGTTGAAAAAAATATAGCCTCCAAAGTCCCTCTGGCACGACCTGTTCTAGGAATTGGCATTCTTGATACTATTGAAATCGGCGCAGGGCGCGAGGTGCTCCTAACCCTTGCCACCCACGGAATTGAAACCATATCGGTTCACATCCCCGAGAGTCACTTTGAAGAATTTCGCTCTTTAATTCGCACCTAGAACAATCCTGATCTTTAATCTATACTCGCGGACATGAGGCGCATTTATTCCCCTTCTCAGCGTGGTTCTGGTTTGTTGATGATTTTAATGATCGTCGTATTGTTTGCCGCGCTGTCTTACGCAATCTCTCGCCAAGCTACAGGAACAAAGGGACTATCTGAAGAACGCTATAAATTGGTAGCATCCGAGGTTATTGATGCAGGGACTCGCTTTGCCGACACAGTTTCTCGCCTCCGCCTTAAAGGGGTATCAAGTACACAAATCAGCTTTGAAAACGGAGTAGTAGCGGGATATGCCAATGGAGGATGTGCCTCTGATTCTTGTAAAGTCTTTGCTTTTGATGGAGGGGGGATAGATTGGGAAGCTCCAATTGCCGGCGTAAATAGTGGCGAAAATTGGGGATTTTCTGGCAGTGTCAGTTTAACCGATGTCGGAACTGCGGCTCCTGATCTCTTAGCTGTTCTCCCCAATATTTCTCTTGAACTCTGTTCAAGACTGAACGTGTTGCTTAACCTTCATAACAGCTCAACCTCACCACCCGTTGTGGTTGCCGCAACATTTGATAAATTCACAGGAACTTACTCTGCAACCTCGACAATTAACGCAGCACTGATTAACGGCAAAAAATCAGGTTGCTTGCAAATTACCACCGCATCCGGAACCGCGATTTCTGGAGCTCCCTTGGCCAGCAAATACCATTTTATTCAGGTCTTGCAGGCGTTTTAGAGGTTCAAGCCCAACGCCTTGGACACAGCCTTGCAAGCAGCCTCAGCCGCAGGGGTAACCGCAGCTTCTGTTGCCATGCCCACCGTCCCAACCCCCACCGTAGCTGCGGTAGCCGCAAGAGGAAGAATAATAGGAGCAGCAGGGCCTGACGCCGCTGTAATAGCCGTAGCTGCAGCCGCAGCGGGAACAGCAGTGGCCGCCATAGCAGCCCCTCCAGCACTCGCTCCTGCAATTTGGCCAAAGGCTCCACATAGATTATTTTGTCTTGCTTCTGCAGCACCAGGAATAGCGGAGTTTAGCGCGGCATTCCCAACTGATTCTACGGTAGCCCCAGATTCCGCAGCGGCAGATGCCCCTGCAGCGAAAGTAGCAACCAGCCCCCCCGCTACTCCCTTAACAGAAAAAGGGCTTCTCGCCTTCGGAGACTCTATAAGCCCAGCTTCTTGCGCCATGCGCACAGATTGTGTGTATCCACCTCCGAAAGGGGCTTTTCCATTTATTACATTTTGCAAAGCATTAAGAGAAGTTTTGTGAGCTTCAGGAGAAATCCCTCCGACTCCGTCACTAACAGAAGCATAAGCCCTTGCCAGTTCCAGAACCCTCATCTTGTGAACGTCATCCACTGTTGGATTTTGTGCTGGTATCCTCTCCACCGCCCTATTTAATTCCGCCCGCACTTTATTGGGGTCAGTGGGATATCTCTTTTCAAGTAACCCGACCATTTCTTTGGCCTCTTGCAACAATTTTTGTTCAGAACTCGGCACGGATAACGTCATAAAAAAACCTCTTTCCTTCAATATTAAGAAGTGTAGCAGGAAAGGGTTTATTAATTATGACTATCTAATAAAAGAGGGATCTACGCCCTGCGCCATTTAGGACCCTCAGCCGAATCCTCAACGATAACTCCCCGCCGCGCCAATTCGTCTCGAATTTCGTCAGAACGAACAAAGTTCTTAGTGGCTCTTGCGGTCTGCCGTTCTTGTACCAAAGTATCAATTTCTGCGTTTTCCCCACTCTCTCCACCGCTGTAACCAAGCCATCCTGAAGGATCTTGCTGCAAAACACCCAGCAGACCTCCCCCTCGCAACAAAGCGGATTTTGTGGCAGCTGTTTTCTCCTCAGCGGCTGCCTTGGCTAAGACGTTAAGTTCCGCATAGGCTTTAGGTGTATTAAGATCATCGGCAAGAGCCTCCATGAGGCCCCCCGGAACGGGAACCTCTATCACCGGAACATCTTTCAGCTCGTGCAAAATGTTATAGTAACGGTCCAATGTCCGCTGCGCTTGGTGCAGGCCTTCTGCCGTCCAGTCCAGTGGTTGGCGGTAATGTCCGGAAAGGAGGGTGAAGCGAATAACCTCTCCTTTGATTCCCTTCGTCAACAGGTCATGAGTCAGAGTAAAATTGCCAAGAGATTTTGACATTTTTTCTCCCTCCACGGTCACAAAGCCGTTATGGACCCAGTATTTGGCAAAACCTTCCATGTTTTCTTCACTGTCATGGGCGCAGCAGCTTTGAGCGATTTCATTTTCATGATGGGGAAATTTAAGGTCCGCCCCCCCGCCGTGAATGTCAAACGGCAAACCAAGATGTTTTTCAGCCATCGCCGAACATTCTATGTGCCAGCCAGGTCTCCCCCGTCCCCACGGAGATTCCCACCCCACTTGATCTAATGTGCTAGGCTTCCATAAGACAAAATCGGCAGGATCTCTTTTATAGGGAGCGACTTCAACCCGTGCCCCAGCAATTTGATCTTCGCGGCTGCGGCCCGATAGTCCGCCATAGGCGGGAAAGGATGGAACGCT
>JAGOQV010000032.1:3629-19123 GCA_018063145.1 Alphaproteobacteria bacterium | reverse complement strand
CCCACGACATAAAATTCAATATTTTGTAAAGTTGAGTAGGGTGAGAGAGTATATCGCGTTTCTCATGCTTGCCGTTAATAATTATCGGGGGCACACTGGGGTGACCTGCTCCCCAATGTAAGAAGCTTGACCTGCTCCCCGTAAATTAGTCCAGCTTGAGACAGAGTCTGTGATTTTCTATAATTTTAAGAAAAGGAACAGACTACAATGAAGAATAGATTTAGCAAAGAACAAATCATCGGGATATTGGAAAAAGAGACGGTTTTTCAGAGGGGTATGTAGGGAAGTGTATTTTTAGCACACTTAGTGTGATGTATTGAGCAAAATTCCTATGGTATTTTTGATAAAAATTGGTAGATTTGTTTTACGGGGTCTCCCCTCGCATACGCGCTGTGATAACTGCGGCGTAAGAGCTAATGTCTAGTACAAATCGTGCGCGCCAACGTGTTATGCGTGCTTGGCGTGATTGGAGGGAGACCTCGTGCATAACCCATTTGGTCCTTCTACGCCCCCTCGAATTTCAATTCCGCAAGAATTAGAAAATAAGGAATCGATTCTCGCTTATCTCGATGTCAATCCTGAAGAGTTGAAGAAAATTTGGTGGTTCCGTGAAAAAATGTATCAAGCATTTGAGATACAAAAGCGAGGGGGAAAGGCTAGAGTAATTAGCGCCCCAGATGACCGCCTTAAATATCTTCAACACAAAATCCTTCTATTACTTAACCGGCTTTACCGTGTAAGGAACCCAGTTCATGGGTTTGTTCCCCAGAAGTCTGTAAAGACAAATGCAACAGCTCACTTACGTAAGCGATTTATCTTAAATATAGATTTAAAAGACTTTTTTCCTTCAATCACTGAGAATAGAATTATAGGCGTCCTTAAATCTATCGGCATTGATGACCAAGTTGCTCAAATTATTTCTAGAATATGCTGTTCTAATGGGTGTCTACCTCAAGGAGCGCCGACCAGCCCTGTACTTTCGAACATAATTTGTTTCCGACTCGATAAAAATCTGATGTCTTTAGCAAAAGACACGCGCTGCATTTATACTCGGTATGCTGATGATCTTACTTTCTCGAGCCATCAGCCAATGATCAAATTATTTGAAGGGGTAATCACTCCTGCCGGCCATGTTTCCCCAGAACTGCTCTCCTTACACCTACGTAATATTTTTCTCGCTAATGGATTTATAATAAATCCAGATAAAGTGCACTATGCTGATCGAAACTCACGTCGCATGGTTACTGGCCTAAAGGTAAATGAATTCGTAAACCTTGATCGTCGCTATATACGAAATATTCGCGCAATACTCCACTCGATAAAGGTTTCAGATGTAAAGGCCGTTGAAACGAAATATAAACAAGATTATGGCGGCAAGGTTGATCTTGGAAAATATCTTAGAGGTAAAATAACTTGGCTGGGCTTTATTCGTGGCCAGTCAGATCCTATATTTAGAGCTATTGCTATTCGGTTTAATGAAGAGTTTCCAGATCTAAAAATTGAAACAACGCCTACATTCATCGAAATACGCGATCGTGCTGTATGGGTAATTGAATATTGTGTAGACACTCTAGCCGGCCTTAAGGCATTTCAGGGCAGCTGCTTTTTTCTGAAAGATGTCGGTTTGGTAACCGCCGCCCATTGTGTACTTGATGAGAATGAACCAATGAAAGAACTTGAGCTTGAGCTTCATCATCCAAGTAAACCTGCCAATAAATTTAAGGCAAAGATATGTATGTTTGATAAGCATCGTGATCTGGCAATTCTCTCCCATAAAATTCCTGCTACTGAATATTATGAACTTGAGCTTTCTACAAAAACTATATCGGTCGACGATGAGTTAACAGCAGTCGGCTATCCTAGTTTTGGACCGGGCGATCAAACTAACATTAAGAAAGGTACGGTAAGTTCATTGCCTAAAAAAAGTGATGTACAGTTAATTGAGGTAACTCAGAAATTGGCGCAAGGCATGTCTGGAGGGCCTCTGCATGATAGTAATTTTGCTGTAGTAGGGGTTATTCATAAAGGTGGTCCGAGTGAGGGGCGAGATTTTGCAGTTCACTTTGATGAATTGAATAAATGGCTTTCCACCCCTCCAATAAGCAAGATATTGGGATAAATTAGACTATTAGTACTGAGATGTTTCTGCTGCCGCCACACCAAAAACTTCACAACTGAGAGAAACAGGAGTTTTGACCTGAAAATCTGGATTCTCTGTAGTGTGGCGGCATGGGGCATGCGTAAATACCCCGCAGAACGTGGGCTTCACAAGCTAATTTATCTCTAGGTGTGGCGAAAATGTATGTAGATGGCTGGGGCGGCTGGATTCGAACCAACGAATGGCGGTACCAAAAACCGCTGCCTTACCACTTGGCGACGCCCCAATAAACAAAAGTTCGCAGAAACTACATAATCACTTCAGAAAAGGCAAGGCATAAAACACTCGTTTCACCCAATTTTTTGCCTTCTCCTGTGGACAATTTTACAGTTTTTATTGGAAGCGTTATACAAAATGATTATGGTCAGATACATGGAAGACAATTCAGGTACAAAATTCAGCTTGCAGGAGTGGGTCATGAAACGTGCGGCCAACCAGTCCGGCGAAACCATGCCGCCCAGATCTGTTGCGAGTCCGCCCATGACCAGTTCCAATCTGTCGCGCAGCCCTCGCGCTTTCTCTGACGAGCCTTCTTCGGCAGTGGAAGCCGCAGAACCAAGCCGAGAAGCCGTTGAGACGGTTTCCGACCCTGTTGTTTCGTCTTCTTCGCCTTCAGCCTCTGTTTCTGGGTCTATTCCGGCTTCGCCAACCCGCATGACCGGCGTGGCTTCGGGTGTCGCTTCAGTTTTGGCTGAAACTCTGCCTTCTAGCGAAGCGCGGATTCAATCCCAAACTTCTCCGTCCATCGTGGCCCATCCTTCCCCGTCCATGCCTTCGGCTGCGCCGCTTCAGCAATTGCAGATTGTCCGGCTCTTGCAGGATTTGGGGGATCGTCTCCGTCAGAGCGAAAAAGAGCGCGAGATTCTTTGGCGCGAGCTTGAAACGTGCCGGAAACTGGTTGCTGATGCCGAAGACAAAAGCAGCAAGGCCGAAAAAGCCTATCTGAGTGTCGAAGGGCAGATCAGCAAGCGCGAAACTTTTGTTGAAGAACTGGTTGAACGTCAGGCACGGCTTGAAAAGGCCCTGCGCGAACAAGCTGAACAAATTGAAACATCCCAGTTGGCCCAGTCAAAAGTTCAGGAAAAAGTATCTTCGCTGGAAACCACGGCTGGCAGCGCGATTGTGCGCATTGAAGACGCCCTAAGCGAAAACGCCAAACTCAATCGTCGTTTGGAACAAATCGGCCAAGACAAAGCCCGTTTGATCCGCAAAATGGAAACGATGGAAGAAGCGTTGACTCTCACGCAAGACACCTTGAAAGCCAAGGCTCTTGTTCTGCTCACTGACCAAGCTCTGGCCGCCAAAACTTCTTTGCCTCAAACTCCCGCATGGACAGCGCCTACTCCCAAACCTGAACCAACGGCGACCAACAGTGAAGCTCTGGCTAGTATTACAGCGTCTCTTCGCAAAACATCGCTTTGGAACCAAACAGCCTTGGTCACGGCCTTAATTGTGTTGGCTATCGGGGGAGGCGTGGCTTACAGCAAGTGGAAAGCACCAGCAACCTCGCATTCCCAACCGACAAAATCATCTTCGACCTCGGCTCCTTCTGGTCAGAACCTTTTTCTAGGAGAAGCCAATCTGGATGAGGGAAAAGCCTCCCCCGCCTCTGCCGATCCAGAAGTTCTCATGGGACAAGTGGCAAATCTAGCCAATCAAATAGAACCCACAGCAGAAACTGCCGAAAGTTCAGTAGCCGATGCCAGTTTTGCCAAGGCACATGACGCCGAGCAAGAAGCCGTCAAAGCTTTTGAACAAAGCGTGGCCAGCGGGGATTTAAGAACCCGTATTCAAGCTGACTCGCGACTGCCCGCCTCTATCAAGGAAATTGAAACGCGTGCTTTTGACGGGGATGGCGAAGCCCAGCACGATTTGGCGGCTATCTACACAGCAGGGCGCGGCGGTGTGCGAGCCAACTATACACGAGCCGCAAAATGGTTTGAAGAATCCGCTCATAACGGGATCGCCAACGCCCAGTATAATTTAGGTGTGTTATATCACCAAGGACTCGGGATTAAATCCAGCTTGAAAAAAGCTATCGACCTTTACCGCGTGGCCTCAGCCAATGGTCATCCTGAGGCGCAATATAACTTGGGCATTGCCACGATCGAAGGCGTTGGAGCAGATTACGACCCTTCAACGGCTGCACGTTATTTTGAGAAAGCCGCCGAAGGTGGAATTCCTGAAGCCGCTTATAACCTTGGTCTTATCCATGAAAATGGATTGCTCGGAGAGTCCCAACCAGACGAAGCTGTTTTCTGGTACTCTCTCGCTGCGGGGAAAGGAAATGCTCCAGCCAAAGAGGCTCTGGCCGATCTCAAAAAACAAATCAGCATGACGGATGAAGATGCGGCCCGCCTGATTTCCCGAATGGTCGTTCTGAAGCCTGCTTTTGCGACCGAAAATGATGGAGCCGCGTTGCCCGAGCCTGACGAAAAAATGCAGCGGATGTTGGTTCTGGATGAAAAAGATCCGCCAAAACCAGTTAAGTCACAAACAAACAGCACGTCCACCAAGGCTGCCGCCGAAACCAAGGTGAAACCAATAGCTCCAAGCATTGATCCAGTAATTGTAGCGCAAGTCCAAGAGCAACTGATCCGTCTTGGTCTTTATAACGGAGCCCCCGATGGAGTCGTGAGTCCCAAAACAGAAACGGCTGTCAAAGCCTATCAAGCCACCAACAACCTGACTGTTGATGGCCGCCCGAGCGAAGATGTGTTGGTTCATATTCTGGCCGCTGAGGTTGGAACTGGCGAACCAGCTGGCGGACAAGAAGAAGCCGTTCCAACAATCAAACCCACTACATCCCAATCTCTTATACGAGATTAGGTGTCTATCCAGAAAGATCAGGGTACTTGAGCAACGGAAGCGCAGGAAACCACCATTTGCAGTCCATAGGTGGAAACTTTCTGGATAGATACTAAGAGTTTTGCTTACTTGCCTTTGGCAAAAGCCGATAAGTCTGACCCGTTAAGCAGGGTCCGGCCCAATTCGTCAAGAGTAAGCCGATAGGTCCGAACACTCGGCGCGTCAGGTTTTTGTTGTCCGGTCATTTGTAACATCGTCAGGACTCCCAACGTGTTTTGAATATCGGCACTGCTAGGATTGTTTGGGATTTTACTTTGTTCCGTTAGCTTAGTAATCAACACATCAAGACCATTGATCTCCATGTTTTGTTCCGCCGTAAATCCTTTGATCGCTTTGGAGTTGGCTTTAAGCGTCCCCTCGCTTTTGACAGTGTAATAAGGTGCTGTTGCACTGGTTTTTTGCGTAAGGTTTGCCCCGGACTCGGTCAAGACTTGAGGAATTTGAGTGACAACCGAAAGTGGGTTTTCTTGTGGAGTCTTGTTCGAATCCGCCGCAACTGTTGAGCGGCCTAGATCAACCAATTTGGCATAAGGAAGATTGTTAAAAGACAAATCTGTGGAGAACTGCGCCGGAACAAGGGCTTCCAAATACGCCGGCATCCCCGAAGAAACCGCCTTTTCATAGCCCAAGTTCAAACCAAATTTGATAAGGCCAGAACGAAAATCGGCCATTCGAAACCCGATTTGAGCTTTACCAAGAGAGAAGGATAGTGGCTCGCCCCCTTCTTTCTTGCCGGAAACTGAAAGATCCGCAATAGAGAAGGTCGAGTCAAACCCGTCTGATGATTTGCCAACAACATCCGTTACCATGTTAAAAATAGCGAGGGCGTTCTTTTGGGAAGAATCGGTATCCACGAAACTTCCGCCACTCTCCCCTATCGCACTTACTTGCTCGGTGAATTGTTGGATGACTTTTGGATCAAAATCTTTGACCGTAGATTCCACCCCAATCTTGCCAATTTTGACATTAACATCTTCGGTGACGCTAGAAAGTCCAGAAAGGGCCGCATTTGCAGAACCTGAATAGAATCCGCTAGACCCGAGAGTCAAATCTGTTCCCACCGTGATCGCCGCCAATTTAATTTCAGCAGGCATAGATGAAGAGCTTTCATTCACGACCAATTTGACATCTTTGTAATCCGCGTTCAACTTCGTGAAGCTTTGCAGGTCCACGTTCCAAACCCCCGAAGCCTTCTGGCTTCCCATGTCAACTTGCCAAAGAAGCTTCCCTGTTGCATCTTTCATGTATAGCGGAGCTGGAATCGAAAACGAAACTTTCCATTCTTTGTCCGTACTACCAGGCATCGCATTCAAAGCAAGATTGCCCATGTCGAAAACTTTTCCATCGGGATATTTTTCCGAGAGGTGCGGGAAGGTCACTTTGTAATACGCTCCGGCTGGCTCAACGTTCAACTTTCCCGTGACCATCATCTCAGTGCCCATCGCCTGTTTGACTTTTTGACGAAGGTCCAAATGGTTCTGGATAAGTGATTTAAGTTGCTCAGCCCCTTCAGGGGTAACCTGTCCTGCGAAAGCTGGGGACGATAAAACAACCAGAGTTAGTGCGCATCCTGCTAAGTAACGGAAAAACATAGTAAAATTCCTTTCATCCCGCCTCACGGCCCCAGTTGGTTCACTCTGAAGGCCATTTAACCAGAAAAACAAAAGCTTTTCCAGACGGGTTTTCGCAAAGACCTATTGGACAGGCGGTGATTTTCGTTTTATATCTGACACTTCCAAACTTGTTAGACAGGGGGGACGCCCCCTACGGGATTCTTGACACCATGATTTTGACGGCTCTTCCCAAACAATTTTCCCTCAAAGATGAGGGCGTTATTTTTTTTCAGCCGGATGCCACCAATCCTCTTCCCGGGCAAGCTCTTGCCCGTGTTGAAAAAGGTGAAACCTTGTTGCAGCCGCGTGTTGTTTTACTCGAATCTGCAGCATTGGGAACAGACGACTCCGCCGCTGTCCTCGATCATCTTCAGACATGGTTGAAGGCCCATATTTTTACAGTTCTTGAACCCCTATTCACTCTGGTAACCGATGAAGGTTTGGTTGGTCCCGTTCGTGAAATCGCTCTGAAACTTTTCTCGGGTGTTGGTATTCTCCCGAGAGGTGATGTCGAGAACTTGATCGAAACACTCGATCAAGAGGCCCGCCGCGCCTTGCGGTCTAAAAAAGTTAAAATGGGGCCACTGCTCTTGTTTCTCCCTGACCTCAACAAACCCGCTGCTGTGCGTTTGCGGGCTCTGCTGTGGTGTCTGGCCAATGACCAGCCTCTTCCTGCCCCAGTGCCACGGGACGGAGCCATGTCAGTCTTGGTCGATCCAGATTCACGCAATCCCGATTTTTATCGGGCCATTGGGTATCCCCTCTTTGGCCCCCGCGCTATTCGCATTGATATGCTGGACCGTGTCATCAGTGCCATTTACGACAAGGCCAAAGATGGGAAATTTCAAGCCCAACACGCAATGGCCGAATGGATGGGTTGTCCGATTGCAGATCTTTACGGCGTACTCGAAGCCATGGGACATCGCCATATTGTTAGCGAAAGCGTAAAACCCGAAGCTGCCGCACCAACTGAAGAAGAGACTGCGAATGACTCCCCTTCTGTCGTTCCTCAAGTCGAAGAAGCTGTGGTCACACAAAGTTCAGAGGGCAGCGAAGCTCCCGCAGAAGCCACTCCGCCTCAGAAACCTTTGCAAAAAAAGCCAGAACTTGACTGGTTCCTTCTGCGTCGAGGCAAAGCCCATAGCGACAAGAAAGAACATCCTAAGGTTCACCGCGAACACCCCGCCAAAGTTGCTGTTGTCGTTGCAAATGGCGAAAAACCATCCCCTTTCCCAGCAGAACGTTACGGTCCCAAAAAGCCTTTCAAGTCGAAGGGTGAAGAAGGAGAGGGAAAACCTTCCTCCTTCAAGAAGAAGAGAGACGAGAGCAGCTCCGGCAAAGGACGTGACCGTTCTTCCCATCGTGATGGGGCCACCAAGCACGACGACCGCGCAGCAAGATCATCTGAGCCCCGCGTATTCAGCGCGGCAGCAAGCACAGTTGATAATCCCTTCGCAGTTTTGCAAAGCCTGAAACTGAAATAAGAAGCCTTGCGATTTATATTTCTATCACTTGGCAATCGTGGCTAAGTGAAGGAATACACGTGCGGGCACTTTCGACATCGTCAAGATCAATTTCTGCGACAACCGCGCCGCACTCTTCGCCTCCATCCGCCAGAATCGTGCCCCACGGATCAATGATGAGAGAGTGCCCGTAGCTTAAGCGGCCCCCTTGATGTTCACCAGTTTGGGCTGGAGCAATGACAAAGGCCCCATTTTCAATGGCCCGCGCTCGCAGCAAAACTTCCCAATGCAGTTGTCCAGTTGGAACAACAAAGGCTGCCGGAATCATCAAGATTTTTGCTCCGGCTTTGGCCATTTTTCGGTACAATTGAGGGAACCGCACATCATAACAAATGCTGAGCCCCAGCTTGGCAAAACCAGCATCCGCTACCACAACCTCGTGTCCATTTTCGAAGACATCTCCCTCACGATAGGTTTCTCCGGTTGGCAAGCACGCATTGAACAAATGCAATTTATCGTAGCGCGTTTTGATCTCCCCGTCCGGCGCAAAAAGGTAAGAGCGATTGGCAAGTTTTTGCCCCCCATCCTTACGAATAGACAAAGACCCGATCAACAACCAGATTTTAAGTTCCCTTGCCAAAGCCGAAAAGAAAGGAAGAGCCGGATGTTCTTCCTCTCCCATTGATGTTTCCAATTTGGCAATGCCCGGGGTCAAAATATGACAGGTGTTTTCGGGAGTGGCGATCAGCACCGCCCCCTGTTTTGCCGCCCCACGGATCATCCGCTCGGCTTCAAACAGGTTGGCGGTAATGTTTGGACCGCTTGTCATCTGAATGCAAGCGACTTTGATTTTGTTTGTCATCTTCCGAATCTATTCTACACAGTCAACACATCATCCAAGAGCTGGGCTTGTTCCGCATTATGCCGACGCAAATGCCCCGTTGCCGGAGAAGAAGCTGCCGGACGACCTATATATTTCGGCCGCGTGCTTTTCGTTTTAACTTCAGCCAAGACTTCCTCAATAAGCGGGTCAACAAAAGACCATGCCCCATGATTTTTGGGCTCTTCCTGACACCAGACAATTTCTGCGTTCTGGTACTCGGCCAACTCTTCAGCCAACACTTTCGAAGGGAACGGGTAGAACTGTTCGATACGCAAAAGGACCACCGTATCAATCCCACGTTTTTCACGTTCTTCGAACAAGTCGTAATAGACTTTACCCGAGCACAACACGACACGTTTAATATCTTTGGCTTTGGCCAGTTTTGCTTTCGCTCCATCTGGCAGAATGCGGTGGAAGACTGAATCGCCAATGAAATCTTCGGTTTTTGAAACCGCCAGTTTATGCCGCAACAGCGATTTGGGCGACATGATAACGAGGGGTTTGCGAAAATCTCGGACCATCTGACGACGCAAAGCATGAAAATAGTTGGCCGGAGTTGTAATGTTACATATCTGCCAGTTATCTTCGGCGCAACCTTGCAAAAATCTTTCAAGATGAGCCGAAGAATGTTCCGGACCTTGCCCTTCATAGCCATGCGGCAATAACAAAGTCAGGCCAGACATCCGCAGCCATTTGGTTTCTGCCGCCGCAATATACTGGTCAATAATAACCTGTGCCCCGTTGACGAAATCGCCAAACTGGGCTTCCCAAATCACCAAGCTATTCGGGGTGGCCCAAGAATACCCGTATTCAAAGCCCAAAACAGCCGCTTCGGAAAGCGGAGAGTTCAATACCTCAAGCTTAGCCTGATTGGGCTGAATATTGTTCAGTGGGGTATATTTGGATTCTGTATTTTGATCTACCACCACAGCATGACGGTGAGAAAATGTTCCTCGTTCGCAATCCTGACCCGAGAGACGAACAGGATAACCTTCAACCAACAATGCCCCAAAAGCTAAAGCTTCACCAGTTGCCCAGTCAAATCCCGTTCCAGACTTAAACATTTCTTTCTTGGCTTCGAATTGGCGGGCAATTTTTGAGTTAAGCGAAAAATCAGCCGGAAGTTCAACCAATTTTTCTCCAAGCTTGTTAAAGAACTCAGGGTCAAGACCTGTTTCCCCCCGCCGATTTTCCCCGTGGGCTGGCTTCAAACCTTCCCATTCTGCATAAAGCCACGGAGCCCGATTTGGCCTGAAGTTCTTGATGTCTTCATAGGCAACTTCCAACATCGCCATGTAAGAATCTATTTCCGCTTGTTCTTCGGCGGCCGTCATGACTCCTTCTTCAACCAGTTTGCGACCATAGTAAGTGCGAACGGATTCATGGGTCTTAATGTTTTTATACATGAGAGGCTGGGTAAACATTGGCTCATCGCCCTCATTGTGGCCCGACTTGCGGTAGGTGATTAAATCAATCACCACATCCCGCCCAAACTGCTGGCGATATTCAATCGCCAAACGCGCAACATGAGCCACGGCTTCAACATCATCACCATTGACGTGAAAAACAGGCACGCCAATCATTTTTGAAATATCACTGGAATAGGGGCCAGAGCGGGAACATTTTGGGTTGGTCGTAAACCCAATCTGGTTATTGATGATAATATGAACGGTTCCCCCCACACGATACCCATCTAGCTCTGACATCATCAAGGTTTCAGCGACCAATCCCTGTCCGGCAAATGCGGCATCCCCGTGAACCAACACAGGCAAAACTTCCGTCCGGTTTGCATCATGACGCAGGAACTGACGCGCCCGCGCTTTACCTGTTGCCACAGCGTCAACAACTTCAAGGTGAGAAGGATTCTGAGCAAGGCTCATGTGAACACTATGACCTTCATATTCACGGTCCACCCAGCAACCAAGATGGTACTTCACATCGCCTGTCCCCGGGGTTCCCTCTGGCTTGGAAGATATCCCGTTGAACTCGGCAAACAACTCCGTAAATGGCTTACGCAAGACATTCGTCAACGTATTAAGACGCCCCCTGTGGGCCATCCCCATTACAACCTCGCGCACCCCTAGCTCCACGCCGTGCCGAATTAGCTCCTCAAGTCCTGCAATATAGGACTCGCTTCCATCAAGCCCGAACCGTTTGGCCCCGACATATTTGGTATGGAGAAAATCCTCGATTCCTTGCGCGGCCACAAGGTGTTTGAACATTGTCCGTTTTTGCTCTGGCAAAAAACTGCTGCGGTTAAAACTGCCCTCAACACGTTCCCGTATCCAATCCCGTTCCTGCGCACTGAGGATATGTTCGTACTCGACACCCACCTTGCCGCAGTAAATAGCCGAGAGAACTTCGATCAATTGATGGATGGTTGCACTTTCAACCCCTAGCACTCCACCAAGATATACAGGGCGATCAAGATCCCCCTCGCCGAAGCCGTAAAAGGCAGGATCCAGTTCGGCAACACGCTGCTTTGGTTGTAACGCCAGAGGATCAAGATCAGCCGCAAAATGCCCAAAGCCTCGATACGCTTTGACCAGAAGCAAAGCCTGCATAGAATCTTTGAGCGCGGACGGAGAAGGTGCGGAAGTAGAAGCCACTGGCGCAACCGCTGGCCCTCCAACAGGCTTTGCAACATCTTGGTTCGCTGGCTTAGAGGACTTAACCACGTCTTCTGCGGCGACCACACCAAACGGAGCAGACGGTTTTTTATAGTCTTTGGGTGTCCAACTGGCCCCCGAAAGTTCCCTCAGCAAGGCCGCCTCATCATCGCGCAAATCCGCAAAAAAATCACGCCAACTCACATCCACAGACGAAGGTGTCTTCAAGTATTCTTTGTAGAGATTGGCAATATATTCAGCGTTAACCCCTGACAAAATGGGCAGCGCAGCAGAAGCGGAAACAGACATAAAAAATCCTCTCACCTAGGAGTTGAATAAGGGGCACAAAACACAGTTCCGGCCCAAGAAAAACTTTGAGGGGCAGGGTCCAAGATCAAAAATTACCGCTGATTATATCCAAACCCATGAATCAGGTCCATCATTTTGAGGCTTAAACTAAGATCCTATGCGGCAAGGACAGAGCATTTGCCAATTCGTTCAGGGCGGATTTTTCAAGAGAAGAGACGCTCATATAATCGTTTTCCGAAAGCCTGCTTTTCTTTTGGTGATAGATTTGGCGCAACGGCCGCAAAATCCGCTCAACCCAAACCCCTCGATTCGATCTCTCTCGATGGCAAACCGCTGCGGCCAAAGCCACATCATAGACAATTTCACGATAGGCCTGTGTCATGTAGGGCTCTAAAGTCTTCAGCTCAGCCGGGATTCTTTCTAGTCCGGCCTCTTCCTTCACCCATTCATCTTGTTTGGCAATCAACAAATCCAGAATCTCGGCAAGAGGCCCGGGCTTCATTTGGGCTCTGGTGGAAAAGATGGCTTTGCGAACAGCTGCCTTTTCCTGATACGCTGTTTGTCGCCCCCATCTCGGGTCCGATGCCGACATCCAGTACCCAACCCGCAAAACAAAGCGAGACAATTCTATTTTCTTCAATCGCAGGTCAGGTGTCGTTAACATGAGCTACGGCCTCTCTCAGCAAAAGAGAAGCCCATCATTGTTTGAGAGCATCCAAAAGTTCGCTCAAAGCGGTATCCTCCGCCGGAGAAATGCTCAGGTCCCGATAGGCCTCACGATCAGCCACAGCAGTCAGCATTTCACTCGCTTTTTCAGACAACCAACTCAAGCCGCCCTGCCCTGTGCGTTCCATGTCCTGATCTTCACGATAGGCCCGCGCAACAGATGTACCGATAAACATAAGGGCTTTACGAAAAGAAACTATTTCGGCCTCAACCCCTTGTCCCTTGAGCAATTTGAGCCCACGCCCAACATCCTCCAACAACGAATCCGACCTCCGCTCCCAGCGGGCCCATGACTGATTTTGGCGGCTTGCTTCGTCGGCCACTTCGCGAACAAGCCCCGCCGCCGCCCCCGTTTGAGAAATCTTTGCGAGAACTCGCAGTAATTGTTTATGTTCTGTGGCTTCCGATGTTTCATCTTCATCGGTATCGTCAATATGGCTGATCCACAGACCCACCCGATAGAAAAGCCCAACCAACAGGTCTTGATCTTCTGGAAGAAAACGAGAAAGTTCTGGCATAATGACCCCTAGCCTATTCTGTATTCAACGCCGAGAGCATCGGCCAACAAGTTAATCGCCATTTTTTCATCACGGGAAATATTGAGCAGCGTATCATGAGACTGAATTTCCTGCCCCTTAATCAAAGCCTTGATCCGAGCAATCAGGATGGAAAGATAGACCTGAACCCGTTCTGTCAAAGGTTGGGAAACATCAAATTCACGGTAGGCCTGTGCAACAGCAATGGCAATTTCCAATAAGTTATTTTTGAAAGCTGTCAGTTCTTTTCCATCGAGCTTGTCCACGAGAAAATCAAGCACTTTGCGAATTTCTTCGGGGACAATCTCTATTTTTTCCTGCCATCCAGCCCATTCCGCTTTTCTTTGAATCGTTTCAAGCATCACAGCTTGCGCAAATTCAGATTTACAGAAGTCTTCGACGTAGAAAGTAACAATTCCCTCTAACGCTGCCATTTCTGCAGCATCAGACTCCTCACCTCCGGTTTTATCACTGGCGGAAACGTAAAAGCCCACTCGGTAAGGGAGCCGCACAACAAGAAGACGGATATCGTCAGGAAGATCGTTCAATTTCATGAGGCGAGTATAAAGCAGCTTAGGTGAACAGACAATTACTAATAAAGAAGTCCTCTCTCTTGTCCCCCTACGAAGAAAAGGTTCCACCCTAAAAAAGCTACGCCTAGGTCATTGACATATTTATTTTGGGGGGTTAGCAACCGTCCATCGAACGGCGCAGAAGAAAAGTGCCGATACAAATTCCTGATTTCGATTTAATGCGATAGCGACAAAGACATTATAGCTCCGCTCTCAGCATCATAAGTTGATGTTTTGAACCCCATCCTCTCATATAGTTTTGTTTTTTCTGGATATGTAGCCAAAATACAAGTTACAGAAGGCTTAGCTTTCCTCTTGATTTCATCGATACATTTTTTAACTAATGCTTGTCCTATACCCCTTTTACGATAATCGGGATGAACACTGACCCAACTTATCCCCCATACATTAACAGTAAAAAACTCCTCCGAAAACGCTGCGGCACCAACAATTTTACTATCAGATAACGCAATAACAAATGTTGGCCTTCTAAAGTCATCTGAAAACATGCACGCGATATAACTATTAGCTAACCCTCTATAATCCTCGCCATATACTAGAGCAAGGAAGCTTTCTAATTCACCAATCCTGTCTTTCGTAAACTCTTCTATTACCATCGCATAGCCCATCACAAACTGCTCTCAGCTTGATTAATTCTAATTGATTAATTCTAACTTTTTTTGTCATCAGATTGGTGCTGATATATCTGGAAATTAATATCCTCGCATTTGAGTTAGAGAATCCAGATTAGCAAAAACAAAAATCTTCTTCAAGCCTTGGAAAATATGGTGCCGTTGAAGGGATTTGAACCCCCGACCCACGCATTACGAATGCGTTGCTCTACCCCTGAGCTACAACGGCCCGCCAAGCTTTTTTACCCGATCGGCCCGAAATTGTTAATGGGTTTTCCCTCTTTTTGCAAGACTTCAGGTCTCTTTGCCAAAACATTTTCTTGAAAACCCGTGAAATTGTGCTACATCACTCCTCGGAAGGCTGGCGCGGGCGGGATTGTCGCTAATCCGGTCAGGGCCGAGAGGCAGCAGCCGCACCGAATTTGTCCCGGGTCGTGTCCAGTCTTCCACCTTTTTCCCTTGGTCTTTTGCCGTGAAATTTCTCTCCTTTTTTCTTCACAAGCCGGAAACCCAGATCGAAAAATTCGCCTTCGCGGGAACAATCGGACTGATTCTTGAAATGGCCTTGCTTTTGCTCTTCCGTCATTGGTGGGAAGTTGGCCCTTTTTTGGCGCGTCTTCCGGCCTTTCTTATAACTTTCTTTGCGCTGTGGGCCGTAAAGCGGTTTTACATCTTCGAAGAGAAAACTCTTCCTATTCGCCAATCTCTCACGCGCTATGCCTATGGAAGTCTGGCTGGAATTATTCTGAACTGGACCGTTTACTCCCTAGCCATACATTTTTCCGGCTTTTTGGCCTTTTTCCCGTTTCTGGCTTTGTTGATTGCGGCTGTGGTTACGTCTCCTCTTAACTTTTTGATTGCAAAATATGGGGTTTTCCGCGCTACCCTTGAGTAAGATTCCTGTCAGTAGAGATGACTCAGGAATTGCGAGGCTCCTTTCTTCTGTCTAAAGTAGAGCCATGATAGACATTTTGAACAAGACACCTTATCGGGTTCTAGCCCGTAAATATCGCCCGCAAAATTTTGACCAGTTGATCGGTCAGGATGCTTTGGTTCGCACCTTGACCAACGCGATTCAGTCGGGGCGGATCGCTCATGCTTTTATCTTAACTGGCGTGCGGGGAG
>JAGOQV010000032.1:1665-3529 GCA_018063145.1 Alphaproteobacteria bacterium | reverse complement strand
GCCCGTAAATATCGCCCGCAAAATTTTGACCAGTTGATCGGTCAGGATGCTTTGGTTCGCACCTTGACCAACGCGATTCAGTCGGGGCGGATCGCTCATGCTTTTATCTTAACTGGCGTGCGGGGAGTGGGAAAAACAACCACAGCGCGGATCATTGCCAAAGCGTTGAATTATACGGGTGCAGACGGAACGGCTGGCCCCACAAGTGGCCCTACGGATGATTGTAAAATTTGCCAATCTATTGCCGAAGACCGTCACCCAGACGTGATGGAGATGGATGCGGCTTCACGCACCGGCGTTGATGATATTCGTGAAATTCTTGAGGCCGTTCGGTACGGACCAACATCTGCACGGTATAAAATTTATATCATTGATGAAGTGCATATGCTGTCCAAGAATGCTTTTAACGCGCTGCTGAAAACCTTGGAAGAACCTCCCCCTCATGTGAAGTTTATTTTTGCGACAACAGAGATACAAAAGGTTCCGGTGACGGTTCTTTCGCGCTGTCAAAGGTTTGACCTGCGCCGCGTAGATGTGGCAACGCTCGAAAAGCATTTTCGCTGGGTCTGCGAACAAGAACAGGTTCCAATCGAAGACGAAGCAACAGCCATGATCGCCCGCGCCGCAGACGGATCGGTCAGAGACGGTTTAAGCATTCTCGACCAAGCTATGGCTCTGAGCGCCGATGGCGTCACAACAGGGCAAGTCACGGGAATGCTGGGACTCGCGGACCATGCGCGTCTTCTTGATCTCATGGAAACCATTCTTTCGGGGCAAATAAACACGGCGATGACGACCATGGCCGATTTGTACAAGGCGGGAGTTGACGCTCAAAAAATCCTTCAAGACCTTCTTGATCTGACCCATTTGCTTGCCAAGTTTCAGGCGGCTTCCTCTTCTCCTGCAACAGTTGAACCAAACATGGCGGCCTCTGAGAGAAACCGCGCTGTGACAATGGCTCAGAAAACAGGAATTCCGGCACTAGGCCGCGTTTGGCAAATCTTACTCAAAGGCCTGTCAGAGGTTCAGTACGCCCCGAATGCTCAGGCCGCCGCAGAGATGGTCTTAATCCGGCTTTGCTTTGCTGCCGATCTGCCGGATCCGGCAACTCTCGTCAAACAGGTAAAAGACAGCGGAGGAGCTGGAAACTTATCGGGTGGAAGCAACAAAGGCGGCCACGGAAACTCATCGTCCTTTTCTTCGTCTCCATCATCATCCTTGCTGGTAAAAGGAGGCGGAGGAAGCAGCGTTCAGGCTTTGCCGCAAACATCCGCATCTCTTTTGACTGCGCCTGTGGCAAATGGCAACCTATCAAACTTGAGCGAGATTGTTGGGCTCTTGGAACAAAACGGATCACTCGTTCTCGCTTCGCAAGTTGTTCATTTTGTTGAGTTGGTGCATCTGGAACCCGGGCGAATCGAATTCAAACCGGCCCCACAATCTCCTCCGAAACTGGCGCAGGATCTGGCCAAACGCCTTGGGGATTTGACGGGATCGCGCTGGATGGTCAGTATAACTGGACGCTCCGGAGAGCCAACACTGGCCGCGCAGCAAAAAGTCATGCACCAATCTGAACTGGCCGCAGTTAAAGAAGATCCGGTTATTGCCCGTATTCTTGCGGCCTTCCCCGATGCAGAAATTCTTTCAATCAAAAAAATTTAGGTGAATAGATCATGTTTAATATGCAGCAAATGATGGCGAAAGCCCAAACCGTCCAGAAAAAAATGGAAGAGCTTCAAGAAGACTTGGCCCATGTCGAGGTTATGGGGTCTTCGGGCGGCGGGCTGGTGAGAGTCACCATTACTTGCAAGGGAAACATGACAAGTCTTTCTATTGATCCTTCTCTCATCAACGCAGCAGAGAG